>NZ_NFKO01000036.1:0-18138 GCF_002160435.1 Pseudoflavonifractor sp. An176
GGGCAGGGGCGGCGGGGGCAGAGGAGAGGCCCCGCCCAGGTCCACCCCCTCCAGGGCAGCGGTGAGGGCGGCCACGGTTTGGGAGCCGTCGGCACAGGTGAAGATGAGCACCACGTGGCCGGAGTCCGCCATCTCGTAATAGATGCCCCGGTCCATGAGGGTCTTGGCCACCCCGTAGCCGTCCCGGCACTTGAGCACCAGCCGGGTGGGGTCCAGCTCCACACCCACCGGGCGCAGGGCGGGGAAGGTACACCGCAAGTGTTCCACAAGCTGCACGGTTTCTGTGTAAGTTCGCCGCCCGTCCCCCTCCAGGTAGTCCCGCACCACATCCAACGCCGCCATCATCACATAGTTGGGGGAGGAGGTGCCGTAGAGGGAGGCCGCCCACCGCAGCTGGTCGGCGGTGTACCCCTGGGCCAGGAGCAGGGCGGTCTGGCCGGGGGCGGGGAGGGTCTTGTGGGCGGACACCACCACCACGTCGGCATACCTGTACCCGGTATAGCCCAAAAAGGGCAGGTGGGCCCCATGGGCTCCGTCCACCATGAGCTTGGCCCCGTGGGCGTGGCAAATGGCGGCAATCGCGGGAATATCCGACAACATACCGTAATAAGTGGGCGATGTTATACACACCGTTTTGATATTTGGGTGGTTTTTTAGAGCTTGGTCCACGTCCTGGGGCTGGATGGGCCCGGTGACCCCCTCCTCGGCCAGCCAGGGGCGGGGGAGGTAGTGGGGGGTGAGGTCTAAGAGGGCCAGGGCATTGAACACGGAGCGGTGGGACCCCCGGTCCAGCAGCACCTCGCCACCCGTCCCGGCGGTGAGGGCCAGGGCGGCGTGGATGCCCTGGGTGGAGCCGCCAGTGAGGAAGAGGCAGGACTCCATGCCCACAGCCTCAGCCCACAGGGCCTGGGCCGCGGCAATGGGGTCGTCGGCCTCGGGGTCGAAGAGGTCCCCGGTGGCGGGGTGCTCGGTGACGTCCAGGTGGGCGGGCCAGAAGTCCAGACCCGGGGCGGGGTGGCCGTGGTGGCCGGGCATATCCAGGCGGGTGAGGGGGAGCTGGGACAGCTCCACCAGGCGGTCGTAGAGGGGGGTCATAGGGATCACATCCTTGGGAAAATGAATAATGAAAAATGAAGAATGAAGAATTGTGGTGTGCCGCATAGCGGCACGGATTTCATAAGAGAAGGTAGCCCCGGTAGACCGCCGTAGGGGCCGGGCTTGCCCGGCCCGTGGCCACCCTGGCCTTGCCCTGTGGGATTCGGGAGGGGCAAGCCCCTCTCCTACACCCAGCAACTCAAGAGATACGGCAATGTCTACGGCCTGCATGATTCATTCTTCATTACTCATTCTTCATTTCCCCGCTCCCTGGTGGGGAGCGGGGAAAACAATGGCCTGCCGTGGACTTCCACAGCAGGCCATCGCATGGTTAATGTTTCTGGGGGGTGTAAGCCACAACCGTGCGGCGGTTGGGCTCGGTGCCGGTGGAATAGGTGCTCACACCAGCCACATCCTGGAGGGCGGCGTGGATGACATGACGCTCGTAGGCGTTCATGGCCTCCAGGGTGATGTTGCGGCGGTACTTGACCACCTTGGCCGCGGTCTTGTGGGCCAGCCGCTGGAGGGCCTCCTCCCGGCGGGCACGATACCCTTCCGCATCCACGTGGATGCGCACCCGGTGGCTGCGGCCCCGGTTGACCACGTAGCCGGTGAGCTGCTGGATGGCGTCCAGGGTCTCGCCCCGGTGGCCAATGAGGGCGCCCATGTTCTCCCCCTCCAGCACCACCTGGTAGGTGTCCCCGTCCCGGGTCACCCGGGACGTGGCCTCCACACCCATCTGGGCGAACAGGCCGGACTGGAAGCGGATGATGCCCTGAGCCACCTCATCGTCCACAACTTCCACCACAGGTGTGGAAGTCTGGGCGGGCTGCTCCTCCACGCTCTGGGTTGCCACCACGGGCACCACCTTCTCCTCCACCACAGGGGCGGCGGGGGCAGGGGCGGGCTGCTCTTCCACCACGGGGGCCTCATCGGGGGCCTCGTAGGTGAGCCTTACCTTGGCGGGCACAGAACCGATGCCCAAAAAGCCGGTCTTGCCTCGCTCCAAAATCTCCAGAGACACATCGTCCCGGTCCAGACCCAGCTGGGCCAGACCCTTGGCAATGGCCTCGTCCTCATTCTTGCCGGTTACTTCAATAAACTTCAGCACGATGGTGCACTCCTTCCTTAGCCCTTGGGGTCTTGCTCTTCGCTCTCGGGGGCGTAGGCCTCCTCATACTCCCCATCCTGGTCCAGGTCCTGGTCGGCCTCCACGGCCTCGGGCACCACGGGGGGAATCACCGGGGTGGTGGTGTCCTTCTTCTCCACCACAGGCTCGGTCTCCTCCGGCTCCACATCCTCTTCCACCGTGTGGCGGACGGGGTTGGGGTCCACATAAGGGGTGATGGGGTAGCGGTTGGGGTCGTAGGCACGGCCACGGGCATAGGTACGCATACCCTCCCGGCTGGCGGTGACGTCCACGCCCTTGCTCTTCTTCTCCTTGACCTTCTTGCCCTTGTTGGCAGCCAGAGCCTCCGCCTTGCGCTGGGCGGCCTGGCGGCGGCGCTCCTTCTCTTCCTCCTTGGCACGGGCAGCCTGCTGGGCGATCTGGCGCTGGGCGGCCTCATAGTCCTTCTTCAGGATCTTGCCGCAGATGACTTCCTGCACCATCATGAACAGGGAGTTGGCAATCCAGTACACACACAAGCCGGCGGGCATGGCAAAGCCGATCCACAGAGAGATCAGGGGGCTCATGATCATCATGGAGTTCATGCCGGCGGGCTTCTGGTCTGCGTTCATCTGGTTGGTGCGCTGGGACACGATCATGGACAGCAGGGACAGGCAGGCGGAGATGACGGGCAGCAGGAACAGGCCCACAGAGTTGGGGGTGATGCCGCCGTCCCAGAACTTCCAGTTGGGGATCTGGGACAGATCCAGGCCCAGGAAGTTAAAGTTGATGACAAACATGCCGCCTGCGGACAGGCCGGCGGCGGTGACGGCCTCCTTGGCGGTGGCCAGGTTGCCGCTGTTCATGGTGGCGGCCAGGGTCAGCTCACCGTAGCCGGAGCCGGCCACAAAGCCCTGCAATCCCAGAGCGTTGGCCACGGCGGTGGTGCCTGCATCGCTCAGACCCATCAAATACTTGAGGGGTCGGCGGATGATGGCATACAGAGGCATCAGGATGGCCAGAGGGATGAGGGACCAACCGCAGCCGCCCATGGGGCTGACGTTGTTGTCCGCATAGAGCTTGTTGACCTCCTGACTATAACGCTCCCGGTCATTGCCGCAGCGCTGCTGGATCTCTTTGACCTGGCTGTTGAGCAGATTCATCTTGATCATGCTCTTCTTGCCCTTCAAAGACAGGGGGAAGAGGATGACCTTCACCACCAGGGTAAAGAAGATCAGCGCCACGCCGTAGTTGTCGAAGACCCGACAGAAGGTCTCCAGCAACCAGCTAAAGGGCGTCATGAGGATTTGCCAGATATCCATGTGTTACCTCCTGGATAATCGAGTTTTTTTCGGTGGTACGGGGTCGTAGATGAAGCCTTTTTCCTTGTGAAATGGATGGCAGCGCAGCACCCGCCACGCCGCCAACAGCCCACCCTTGAGCGCCCCGTGGACCTCAATGGCCTGAAGGGCATAGGTGGAGCAGGTGGGAATAAAGCGGCAGCTGGGAGGCCGGGTGGGGGAGATGTTCTTGCGGTAATACCGCACCAGAAACAGCAAAATCTGTTTCATGCTCTCACTTCTCCACCAGATTCAGCTTGCGGCACAGCCGCACAAAGGACTCCTCCAGCTGTCGGTAATACGAGGAACCGGCCCGCACCCGGGCCACCACCACCAGGTCCACCCCCCGCACCAGCTGGTGCTCGTGGAGGCGGTAGATCTCCCGCAGGCGGCGGCGCAGCCGATTGCGCACCACAGCATGTCCCACCTTGGTGGACACGGTGAGGCCCAGCCGATTGCCGGGCCGTCCGTTGCGCCGCACGTAGATGGCCAAACGGCTGTCTGCGGCGGTGCTGCCCTTGCGGTAGAGACGGCGGAAGATGTGGTTTTCCTTTAACGATACCGTGTATTTCACAAAAAAACTCCCTTCATCAGGGTGGGAACATCGGAATGATGAAAAAACAGGTAGTTCCTGTGGAGACATTTCCATCCATCCCCAAGAGACACTTGCGAGAAATTTTTCGTCACCAAAGAGGCGCGGCTTTGCAGAAATACTTTGTGTATTTCAAAAAGTCGCAACGAATTTGGGGCGGAAAAGAGCCGCAAGGGGCCGCAGGGGCATGGATGGGAAGGTCTCCACGTATACGAACGTAGGGGCGAGGGATTACTCCCGCGCCCCTGCTTTATTCACATATATCCGATGTTGCCGCTGTTGCCACCATCAGTGGGTGAGACGGACGCGGCCCTTGGCACGACGGCGAGCCAGAACCTTGCGGCCGTTGGCAGTGGCCATGCGCTTACGGAAACCATGGACCTTGGAGCGATGACGCTTCTTGGGCTGATAGGTACGAACCATGCGGAAACACCTCCTGTACAGATTGGCAAAGCACAAAACCCCTGGGGGCTGTGCTGCCCTCCACAACATCCCGTGCGGGATGCGGTCGGTAAAATCAATGCGCTCAATAGCGCACACGAAATTATACCCAAATCTCCCCCTTCTGTCAAGAAAAATTCCAATCTTTTTTCGCAAGAATTGGGTAACACAAGATGTTGTGTTGGTATTTTTTCCTTTTAACAACACCATCCGTTTTTCCGCAATTTGTGGAGAAAGTGTGGAAATTTTTCTGCTACAATATAAATATAGAATTGCCCTTTGGCGTTTTTTTTGATATAATGCTTGTTACCAATCCACAATGCTCATGCTCTCCTGCTTCCCCGGTGATGCCCACCGGGGCTTTGGCGCTTGCCTCCAAAGTCCCGGCCCACGACCAGGGGAACGGTTTTTTGCGCCTTTGGGGCAATCTGTGTATGAGATGTGTGCCGCTACACCCACCGGAAGCTCTGGTTTCCCATTTAGCGGCCTGTTTTTCCGAACCCTAGGGCGCATCTGAAAACCAAGAAATCGCCGAATTTTCCACAAGCAACAGACAGATACCAGGCAAAAAGCGCAGGAATCCTGGGTGGATTCCGAGCATTTTTAACGCAGTAGCTGGCGTTGATGGTTGGAAAAGTCAATGATTTCGACTTTTCAGAAAGCCCCTAGGCGGAAGGCTGAAATACTCTCTTGTTTTGTTTGAGGAGGCTCATGCCATGAAGTCAGCTGCTGACGTATGGGAAAAAGTAAAGACTTTGATGGAGAAGGACATGACCGCCGTGTCCATCGAAACCTGGTTTGGCGACGTGGAGGCGGTGGCTCTGGATGAGAGCGGCCTCATTCTCTGCGTCCCCACCGAATTCAAGCGCAACATCATCCGCACCCGGTTTTTGACCGCGGTGGAAAACGGACTGCGGGAGCTGTTCTCCTTTGACGTGGCGGTGACCCTGATGCTCCCCGAGGAGCGGGACCAGTACCGCAAGGCCGGCCCCACCCAGCCCGGGGACCCCGCCTTCCAGGAGTACACCTTCGACCGATTTGTGGTGGGCTCCACCAACAAATTCGCCTTCACCGCCGCCGTGAAGGTGGCCAACGAGCCGGGCGGGGCCTACAACCCCCTGTTCATCTACGGCCAGTCCGGCCTGGGCAAGACCCACTTGCTCCACGCCATCGCCAACCGGGTGCGGGAAAATCACCCCAACTACCGGATCATGTACATCAAAAGCGAGGACTTCGTCAACGAACTCATCTCGAATTTGCGCCACGGCAACGACATGCAGGGCTTCCGGGACAAGTATCGGACGGTGGACCTGTTTTTGATGGACGACGTGCAGTTCATCGCCGGCAAGGACTCCAGCGAGGAGGAGCTGTTCCACACCTTTAATACCCTGTATGAGCAGAAAAAACAGATCGTCTTCACCTCCGACCGCCCGCCCCAGGAGATGCTGCGGCTGGAGCAGCGGCTGAAGACCCGATTCGAGCAGGGCCTCCCCGCGGACATTCAGCCCCCGGACTACGAGACCCGTATGGCCATTCTGAAAAACAAGTCTCTGGAGCGGGGCATTGTGCTCCCCGACCCGGTGCTGTCCTACGTGGCGGAAAACATCACCTCCAACGTGCGGCAAATTGAGGGCGTGGTCAACAAGATCATGGCCTTCCAGGAGCTGATGGGGGCCCAGGTGGATGTGGAGAACACCATCCGGGCGGTACGGGACATTCTCCGGGCCAAAGAGGACTTCCTGCCCTCGGCGGAGACCATCATCCAGGAGGTGGCCCGGTTCTACGAGCTGGACAGCGACGCCCTGCGGGGCCAGAGCCAGAACAAGGAGATCACCACCGCCCGTAACGTGGCCATGTATATTATTCGTGAGATGACCCAGCTGTCTCTGGCGGAAATCGGCCAGCAGTTCGGCGGCCGTCACCACTCCACCGTCCTCAACTCCATCAACCGGGTGGAGAAGATGATGAAGGAGCAGCCCGAGCTCACCGAGATCATCCGGGACATCACCAACGCCGTCAATTCGGCCTGGTAAATCGGAAAAAAAGCCCTCGGCAGAGTGTTTCCGCCCGCAGGCGGGAAAATAAATTGAAATCTCGTAGTTTCCCAGGACATGTGCATGGGAAAATACACCTCTCAGACCGCAAGCGTGCGAGCGTAGGCGAGTGCGACGGAAGCGGGCTGCAACCCCCTCCATGACATGCGTGCATGGCATGGAATTCAGCTTCCACAACTTCAACCGAGTTTTCCACAATCTTGCGGACTGTGGTGTGGAAGGCTGTGGAGGTCCCCTGTGACCCATGGTTCCCTATGGAGGCTGTGGAAGCTGTGTGGAAGTTTTCAAAACCCGGAAACCCTTGGGGCCGTAAGCGTTGTGGAAATCTCCACAGCTTCCGCACCCCCTACTGCCTACTACGATTTTTTTAAACCTTTCCTCTCTTTTTGGCGGGGAAACGAGAAAGGATGCACACCATGAAATTTTCCTGTGAAAAAGCCATTTTACAGTCAGCAGTATTGATCGCAGGGCGAGTGGTCGCCACCAAAAGCACCATTTCTGCTCTGGAAGGCATCTTAGTGGAGGCCTCCACCGAAGGTCTGCGCCTGTCTGGATACAATTTGGAAACCGGCATCATCACCCGGGTAGACGCCCAGGTCACCCAGCCCGGTTCTCTGATTTTGTCGGCAAGACTGTTTGGTGAGATCATCCGAAAGCTGCCCGACGACATGATCACCGTGTCCACCGAGGGAAATTCCGTCCACATTGCCTGTGGACCCACCTCGTTTGACATCATGGGCAGCCCCGCCGACGAATTTCCCGAGCTGCCCGCCGTGGACGACGGCAGTTCCGTCACCCTGACCCAGTCCGCCCTCCGGTCCATGCTCTCCCAGGTGCTCTTTGCCGTGAGCACCAACGAGTCCCGGCCCGTCCACACCGGCGCCCTCTTCGAGGTGGAGGACACCACCCTGACCCTGGTGGCGGTGGACGGCTACCGCCTGGCCCTGAGAAGAGAAACTTTTATCCGTAAATTTGGCATGAATACCTTCTCTTTTGTGGTTCCTGGTAACGCTTTGACCGAAGTGGAGCGCATCTGCGCCGACTGCGACGACGAGGTGATTGTCACTCTGGGTGACCGCCACGTCACCTTCCAGGTGGGTCAGACCCTGCTGGTGTCCCGCCGTCTGGAGGGCGAATTCCTCAATTATCGCCAGACCATCCCCCAAAATAACCCCATTTCCCTGTATGTGGACACCTCTATGCTGCAATTGTCCATTGACCGCGCCTCTCTTATTATCAATGATAAGCTGAAGAGCCCCCTGCGGTGCAAATTTGAGGACGGCTCTCTGGCCATTTCTTCCAGAACCGCCATCGGCTCCGCCTTTGACCGCTGCCCCATCGCCGGAGACGGCCAGGGGCTGGAGATCGGCTTCAACAACCGGTATTTAATGGAAGCGGTGAAGGCCGCCCCCGCTCAGGAGGTGCGCATGGAGCTGGGTACCCCCACCTCCCCCTGCCTGCTGCTGCCCAAGGATGGGGAGCCTGATAACTTCCTGTATATGATTCTGCCGGTGCGGCTGAAAGCGGGGGAATAAATATACACCATGGGTGTATATTTAATGAATAGTGAAGAATGAAAAATGAAGAATGCAGGCCCTAAACCTTGCAGCGTTTCTTGCAATGCGGTGGGTAGGGGAGGGGCTTGCCCCTCCCAAATCTCCCAGGGCAAGCCCGGCCCCTACCCCCGGTTGAGATAGCTGCATTCGAACATGAAATCTGTGCCGCCTTGCGGCACACCACAATTATTCATTATTCGTTATTCATGATTCATTTTCTGCGGTCCATTTGGCGTTTTTAAGGAGAAGCTATATGAAAAAGGATAATATTACGATTACCACGGAGTTCATCAAGCTGGACTCTCTTTTGAAGTTTGCCAACGCCGTGGCCACCGGCGGTGAGGCCAAGCAGATCGTCCAGGACGGTCTGGTGAAGGTCAACGGCGAGACCTGCACCATGCGGGGCAAGAAAATCCGCCCCGGCGACGTGGTGGAGGTGGACGGGCAGTTGGAGCTGACGGTGGAATGACCGTCCAGCGGCTCACCTTAGAGCACTTCCGCAACTACACCCACCTGGAGGCGGACTTCCACCCAGGGGTCAACGTCATCGTGGGGGAGAACGCCCAGGGCAAGACCAATCTGTTGGAGGCCATCGGCTATCTCTCCTCGGGCGGGTCTCACCGGGCGAGAAATCACCGGGAGCTGGTGCAGTTTGGCTGTGACCGGGCCCGGGTGACGGGGAAGCTGTGGAACGGCCAGCGGGAGCTGGTGCTGGACGCCCAGCTGCCTGTGGGGGCCCGGCGGAAGTTTACCTGCAACGGGGTGGGGCTCAAGACCCTGGGGGAGCTGTCGGGGCTGCTGCCCTCGGTGCTCTTCTGCCCGGAGGACCTGCACCTCATCCGGGAGGGGGCCGGGGTGCGGCGTCGGTTTTTAAACGACTGCATCTGTCAGCTGCGCCCCCGGTACGCCATGGCCCTGTCCAACTATCGGCGGCTGTGGGAGCACAAGACCCGGATTTTGCGGGACTGCGGGGAGAAGCCCTCGCTGATGTACGCCCTGGACGCCTTTTCCCAGCAGATGGCGGAGTATGGGGCCATTTTGATTCACTACCGGGCCCATTTTGTCCGTCGGCTCCAGGAGACCGCCCCCGCCATCCACGCCGACTGTTCCGGGGGCGGGGAGGTGCTGGACCTTTCCTATCACACCGTGTCCACCGTCACCGACCCCTTAGCCGCCCCCAAAGTGATTTTGGAGCAGCTGCTGGACCACATGGAGCGCCACAAACAGGCGGAGATTCACAGCCGCAGCTGTCTGTCCGGGCCCCACAAGGACGACCTGGTGCTGGACATCAACGGCCAGTCTGCCAAGGGCTTTGCCTCCCAGGGGCAGACCCGCACCGCCGCCCTGGCCTTGAAGCTGGCGGCCCGGGACATCATGTTCCAGGACACCGGGCAATGGCCGGTGCTGTTGCTGGACGACGTGCTAAGCGAGCTGGACCGGCGGCGGCAGGAGTTTGTCCTCAACCGCATCCCCACGGGGCAGGTGTTTATCACCTGCTGCGAGGTGGAGAAGGAGGAGCTTTTGGAGCAGGGCAAGGTGTTTCACATCTGCCAAGGGGCATTACAGGAGGAGTAAGGGCTGTGTATCTGTATATGGGACAACAAGTCATGGTGCCCGAGGAGGATCTGGTGGGCATTTTCGACTTGGATAACACCACCTGGTCCCACCGCACCCGGGCCTTTCTGGACCGGGCCGAGGAGGAGGGACGGGTGATCTCTGTGGGGGAAGACCTGCCTCGCTCCTTCATCCTGTGTGAGACGGAGGAGGGGGAGGAAGTGGTGTTTCTCTCCCAATTGAGCGCTGCCACCCTGGCGAAACGGGCCAATATGGGCCCGTGGGCCGTGAAGGGCAGTGAATAGTGAATAGTGAATAGTGAATAGTGAATAAGTAAGGTGTGCCGCTGAAGCGGCACGGATTTTGAATAAAGTCCTGGGCGGAGGATCTGCGTAGGGGAGGGGCTTGCCCCTCCCGCAGGAAACAGGGCCATGCCAGGGACACTTTGGGCGGGGCAAGCCCCGCCCCTACAACGGAAGTTTACCTTTGAACCAACGTTTTTCGGGAGGAACTAGCAATGTCAGAACATATGGAACACAGCCCCACCGCCGTGGAGCACGAATACGGCGCGTCCGAGATTCAGGTCCTGGAGGGGCTGGAGGCGGTCCGCAAGCGGCCGGGCATGTACATCGGCTCCACCTCGTCCTCCGGTCTCCACCACCTGGTGTATGAGATCGTGGACAACGCCATCGACGAGGCTCTGGCCGGGTACTGCGACACCATCACCGTGGAGATTCTGGACGGCGACGTCATCCGGGTCACCGACAACGGCCGCGGCATCCCCGTGGACATCCAGCCCCAGACCGGACGGCCCGCCCTGGAGGTGGTGTACACCGTCCTCCACGCCGGCGGCAAGTTCGGCGGCGGCGGCTACAAGGTCTCCGGCGGCCTCCACGGCGTGGGCGCCAGCGTGGTAAACGCCCTGTCCCAGTGGCTGGAGGTGCGGGTGCACAAAAACGGGAACATCTACGAGATGAAGTTCTCCCGGGGCAACATCACCCAGGAAATGACCATCATCGGCACCACCGACCACACCGGCACCGAGGTGGTGTTTAAGCCCGACCCGGAGATGTTCGAGGACACCGTGTACGACTACGAGATCCTCCACAAGCGCATGCGGGAGCAGGCCTTCTTGAATGCCGGTATCCACATCCTCATGGCCGACCGCAGAAGCGGCCAGGAGCAGGAAGAGGCCATGTGCTACCAGGGGGGCATCCGGGAGTTTGTCACCTACATCAACAAGAACAAGACCGCCCTGCATGAAGAGGTCATCTACATGTCGGGCACCAAGGACGACTCCATGGCGGAGATCGCCCTGCAATACAACGACAGCTACAACGAGATCATCGTCTCCTTTGCCAACAACGTGCACACCCCCGAGGGCGGCATGCACGAGGAGGGCTTTAAGCGGGCCCTCACCAACGTGCTCAACGCCTATGGCAAGAAGGCGGGCCTTCTCAAGGGAGACGACAAGGTCTCCGGCGAGGACTGCCGGGAGGGCCTGACTTGCGTCATTTCCGTCAAGCTCACCGAGGCTCAGTTCGAGGGCCAGACCAAGGCCAAGCTGGGCAACAGCGAAATCCGCACCCTGGTCAACGCCGTGGTGTCCGACAAGCTGGAGCAGTTTTTGGAGGAGAACCCCGCGGTGGGCCGCACCATCCTGGAAAAGGCCATGATGGCCAACCGGGCCCGGGAGGCCGCCCGCCGTGCTCGTGAGAATATCCGCCGCAAGAACGCCCTGGAGGGGGCCACCCTCCCCGGCAAGCTGGCCGACTGCTACGAGCGGGACCCCGCTTTGACCGAAATCTACATCGTGGAGGGTGACTCCGCTGGCGGCTCTGCCAAGCAGGGCCGAGATTCCCGCTTCCAGGCCATTCTCCCCCTGTGGGGCAAGATGCTCAACGTGGAGAAGGCCCGGGCGGACAAGGTGTACGGCAACGACAAGCTCACCCCTGTCATCACCGCCCTGGGCGCCGGATTGGGGGACGAGTTTGACGAGGAGAAGCTGCGCTATCACAAGGTGGTCATCATGGCCGATGCCGACGTGGACGGCGCCCACATCCGTACCCTGCTTCTGACCTTCTTCTTCCGCTTCATGCGCCCCCTCATTGACCGGGGCTATGTGTACGCCGCCGTGCCCCCCCTGTACAAGCTCACCCGGGGCAAGGTGACCCGGGTGGCCTTCACCGATCAGGAGCGGGACAAGATCTCTGCCGAGATGCGTGGGGACAACCCCAACGCCAAGGTGGACATCAGCCGCTTCAAGGGCTTGGGCGAGATGGACCCCCACGAGCTGTGGGAGACCACCATGAACCCGGAGACCCGTACCCTCAAGCGCATCACCCTGGAGGACGCCGTGCGGGCCGACGAGATCTTCACCCTGCTCATGGGCGAGAAAGTGGAGCCCCGTCGGGAATACATTGAGCGCAACGCCGACAAGGCCATGAACCTGGACTATTGAGGAGATTGCATCCATGGCACACAAAGAAGATTACCAGAGTCGGGACATTACCTTTCCCGACCAGAAAATTGTAGAGATCAATTTGGAACACGAGATGGAGAACGCGTACATCGAGTACGCCATGTCCGTCATCGTGGGCCGTGCCCTGCCCGACGTGCGGGACGGCCTGAAGCCGGTGCACCGCCGCATCCTCTACTCCATGTATGAGAGCGGCCTGACCAGCGACAAGCCCTTTAAGAAGTCCGCCACCTGCGTGGGCGACGTGCTGGGTAAATATCACCCCCACGGCGACGCCTCCGTGTACGACGCCATGGTGCGTCTGGCCCAGGACTTCTCCATGCGCTACCCCCTGGTGGACGGCCACGGCAACTTCGGCTCTGTGGACGGCGACCCCCCGGCCGCCTACCGTTACACCGAGGCCCGCATGTCCAAGATGTGCAACGAGATGCTCCGGGACATCGACAAGGACACCGTGGACTGGGACCCCAACTTTGACGAGTCCCTGAAAGAGCCCCGGGTGCTCCCCTCCCGGTTCCCCAACCTGCTGGTCAACGGCTCCTCCGGCATCGCCGTGGGCATGACCACCAACATCCCGCCCCACAACCTGCGGGAGGTCATTGACGCCACCATCTGCGTGCTGGACAACGAGAACGCCACCCTGGACGACCTGATGGAGCACATCAAGGGCCCCGACTTCCCCACCCGGGGCGTCATCATGGGCCGGGCGGGCATCCGGGCCGCCTACGCCACCGGTAAGGGCCACATCAAGGTGCGGGCCCGCACCGAGATGGAGGAGTTCGGCAACGGCCGCACCCGCATCATCGTCACCGAGCTGCCCTACCAGGTGAACAAGTCCCGTCTGGTGGAGAACATCGCCGACCAGGTGAAGGACAAGCGTCTGGAGGGCATCTCCGGGCTGCGGGACGAGTCCGACGGCAAGAAGGGCATGCGCATTGTCATTGAGCTGAAAAAGGACGCCAACCCCCAGGTCACCCTGAACCGGCTGTTTGCTCAGACCCAGATGCAGACCACCTTCGGCGTCATTCTGCTGGCTCTGGTGAACAACCAGAAGCAGCCCAAGATTCTCACCCTGCGCCAGATTCTGGACGAGTACATCGCCTTCCAGGAGGAAGTGCTCACCCGGCGCACCCAGTACGACCTGAAAAAGGCCCAGGAGCGGGCCCACCTGCTGCGTGGCCTGCTCATCGCCCAGGACAACATTGACGAGGTCATCCGCATCATCCGCTCCAGCTACGACGACGCCAAGGAGAAGCTGATGGAGCGCTTCGGGCTGGACGACGTCCAGGCCCAGGCCATTCTGGACATGCGCCTGAAGGCGTTGCAGGGACTGGACCGGGAGAAGCTGCAGGCGGAGTTCGACGAGCTCCAGGCCCGCATTGCCTACTACAACCAGCTGCTCTCTGACGAGACCATGCTGCGGGGCGTGCTGAAAGAGGAGCTCATCCAGATCCGGGACAAGTACGGCGACGAGCGCCGCACCGAGATCGGCTTTGCCGAGGACGATTTGGACATTGAGGACCTCATTGTGGAGGAGCAGTGCGTGTTCACCATGACCGCCAACGGCTACATCAAGCGCACCTCTGCCAGCGAGTACGCCGCCCAGGGCAAGGGCGGCATGGGCAAGAAGGGCATGGCCACCCGGGAGGAGGACTACGTGAACACCGTGTTCACCGCCTCCACCCACGACTGGATTCTCTTCTTCACCGACAAGGGCCGGGTGTTCCGCAAGAAGGGCTATCAGATTGCCGAGGCGGGCCGCACCGCCCGGGGCACCAACATTGTCAACGTCCTCCAGGTGGACGGGGACGAGCGGGTCACCGAGATGATTCACACCCGGGACCTCACCGCCCAGGACCGCTACCTGGTGATGATGACCCGCAACGGCACCGTCAAGCGCATTGCCATGGACGCCCTCAGAAACCTGCGCAACAACGGCCTCCGGGTCATCACCCTGGAGGAAGGGGACGAGCTCATCACCGTGCGGGAGACCGACGGCACGAGAAACATCCTCATCGCCACCCACGACGGACAGGCCATCTGCTTTGCCGAGACCGATGTCCGGGTCATGGGCCGCACCGCCGTGGGCGTGCGTGGCATCCGCCTGAAGGAAGGGGACTATGTGGTGGGCGCTGCCCGGGCCACCCCCGGCAAGGCGGTTCTCTCCATCACCCAGAACGGCTACGGCAAGCGCACCGCCGTGGAGGAGTACCGCATCACCAACCGTGGCGGTCTGGGTATCCGCAACTACATGGTGACGGATAAGACCGGCCCCGTGGTGGGCATCAAGGTGGTGGACGGCAGCGAGGACATCATCGTGGTCACCCAGTCCGGCACCCTCATCCGCACCGACGTGGACGGCATCCGTCTGGCGGGCCGCTCCACCCAGGGCGTCATCGTCATGCGCTTCAAGGAGGAGGGAGACCAGGTCATCGCCCTGGCCCTGGCCGACAAGGCCCCCGAGGAGGCCGCTGACACCGACACTTCAACAGATGTGGAAAACTCTGTGGAAGTTGTGGAAGGTCAGGAATAACCAAATTGCGACAAAGAGAAAAAGCGCACAGTTTGTGCGCTTTTTCTTGTAAATGGAGAATATTTTTATGAAAATGGTCACTTTATATACGGATGGCGCTTGCTCTGGAAATCCCGGGCCCGGCGGCTGGGGGTGCATCCTCCTATATGGGCCCCACAAAAAGGAGCTCAGCGGCGGGGAGCGCAGCACCACCAACAACCGCATGGAGCTCACCGGGGTCATCCGGGGGCTCCAGGCCCTCACCGAGCCCTGCATTGTGGAGCTGTACTCCGACTCCAAGTATGTCATTGACGCCCTGCAAAAGGGGTGGGCCCGGGGCTGGAAGGCCCGGGGCTGGGTGAAGGCGGACAAGAAGCCCGCCCTCAACTCCGATTTATGGGAGGTATTGCTGGATTTGTGCGACCAGCACACCGTCAATCTCCACTGGGTGAAGGGCCACGCCTCCAACCCCTACAACAACCGCTGTGACGAGCTGGCGGTGGGGGAGTGGAAGCGGCTGAAGGGGGAGTAAGCCATGAACATCTTGGTAACCGGCTTTGAGCCCTTCGGGGGCGAGTCCACCAACCCCTCTATGGAGCTTGTAAAGGCTCTGGACGCTCAAATCGGCGCTGCCCATATCCATACCGCCATTTTACCTGTGACGGCCTCAGGAGGCTTACAGGCGGCTTTACGGGCTATCGAGAAAATTGGGCCTGACGCGGTGGTGTGCGTGGGTCAGGCGGGGGGCCGCTGCGCCGTCACCGTGGAGCGGGTCGCGGTGAATGTGGACGACTTCTCCATCCCGGACAACGAGGGGCAGCAGCCCCGGAACCTGCCCATTGTGGAGGGGGGACCGGACGCCTATCTGTCCACCCTGCCCATCCATGAGATGGTGGAGGCCATGCGGGGAGCGGGTGTGCCGGCCGCGGTGTCCAACAGCGCCGGGACCTATGTGTGCAACCATGTGATGTATGGGGTGGCCCACTACCTGGCCCAACACAGGCCCACAGCCAGGAGCGGCTTTATCCACATCCCGTATCTGCCCCAGCAGGTGCTGGACAAGCCGGATAAGCCCAGCTTGGGGCTGGAGCTGGCCCTGCGGGGGCTGACGGCGGGGCTTTGTGTGCTGGCAGCATCCAAATAAGCAAAACAAGGCCCGGAGCGTATGCTCCGGGCCTTTGAACATGTGTTATAGGAGGGAGAGAATCAGTGAGACCCCAAAACAAAGTACCGGGGCCAACCAATACCAACCAGACAAGGATTTGTGATGGAGAGGGGGGACCAGGACGCGGATGAGCCCGGCCAAGGTAAAGATACCGCCGATGATACACAGGTTATACATCAGCAATTCCGCCATGGACCATGTTGCAGAGTGGGCGGCGGTGAGATTGAGATTGACCAGACTAAAAATACCAATAAAAATGGTCATTAGGGTGACTACATTGCCGTATACGGACTTCTCCATGTTTTTTAAATCTGCCAGCCGATCTTCCACCTGCTTCATCTGAGAGACATACTGTGGGGCGTATTGTCCCATTCCAGTATAGTCGAATTCCCCTTGATAGGTACCGTTATAGGGCTTGTCCGGTTGGGCATGGAGCAACTCAAAAAAGATACTGGCAATCCCTTCCCCGGAATACAGCGTGATTTCTGAAGTGGAGATATTTGTGATGCGAAAAAATACACGGGTTTTGTGGCCGGGTTGGTATACGGGAGCTTCCAGAGACAGGCCCTGACGAATCCGGCTGTTTCGCAGACTGACATGGGCGCAGAGGTCAGTGGGAAGCTGTAAGGTTTCTTTGGAACGCACGAACACAGATTCTCCAGGTAAAAGCTTATAGAAATCTGCTTGGTCATTAGGTTGACGACTAAAACCATCACAAATCAAGTCATACCCAATGTTGAATATGTTGTTTTCCTGTATGTCTTGCAGCAAGCCATCATTTTTGATCCGTTCTTTCAATTCGTGATCTACAAGCAACAAGAAAAACACCCCCTTGATTGGATCAAGTAACTGGAATATCACATTTCATTTTATCACACATAGTCCCCTGTGAAAAGAAGAAAATGAAAAAATGTGGAGTACAAATTGGAGTATTTTCTATGAAACATGTTTGCATGTTTGAAAACAGAGGGCCGGAGCGTACGCTCCGGGCCTTTGGTGTGTCAGAACTCTCTTTTCTCATCATATCATAAACGGAGACACCGGGCCAGACTTTTTTTCTCCCATCTTCCAGAGTAGAATGGTGATACAAGACCATATAAAAGAACGAGGAGGCGAGCCTATGAAGGGAAACAAGAGAGGATATCAGGTGGTCATTGCCATTCTGGCCGTGGTGGCGGTGGCGCTGGCGGCGGGCAATGTGTATTTCCTCACCCGTCCAGATGAGCCGCCGGACTACCAGGTGGTCATTGGGGTGCCCAAGGGTGGCGATGCGGTGGATTTCACACAGTCCGAGATTTTGGACCACGACGAAACTCGGACCGTAATCTTCGGACTCATCGGTGCCCAGCATGTGGCGGAGTCGGATTTGCCCACGGAAGACCCGGACGCAGTGATGCATATTTCTGTGCCTGAGGATGGCATCATCTACTATCACTCCAGCATTTGGCTGGAGGAGGATGGTGTGTGGCTGCGTTCAGGAGATCGCTTATTCCAGTATCTTCCCAACGACTATGGTGGGGAGGAGATGGCCCAGATTGTCCAGAAACAGCTGGACCTGGGAGCGAAATCCTTTATTGAGTAATGAAAACAAGGCCCGGAGCATGTGCTCCGGGCTTTGTTCATGGTAAAAAGAAAGGCTTTGCTCTTCGACCATTTCTCAGGCGCAAACCAGCGCCCCCGCCGGGGACGCTCCGCTGGGCCCGATTTCTCCCCGATGAGAAATCGGGGAAAGAATCGCCAAAGGCGGGGCCTTCCCCCGCCTTGTGGAATCCACCCCGCGGTACTGGGTTTCCCTGCGTTCTCCTTGTTTCGGCCCATAGCCTGGTGAGGTCACATAGATAGCTCGCCGTTCTATGGTTTGGATTTACTTCTCTGTTCCTGCGTCCTTCTACCGCCAGGGCCTTACCCTGGTGAGCCGCTGTTTCCAGCTAACGGGGGCCTGGTTCCCGGCGGCGGAAACGCCGCACACCGGGGTGAGGCCCTGGAAACAGGGGCACCGTCTCACAGAGAAGAAAATGCGTTCCATAGACTTGCCAGGCCATCTATGTGACCCCACCAGGGCCAGGGCCGGCCATAGGATTGACGCAGTTCCAGCCTCGTACCCCAGGGGGGTCCTTAGGGGGGAACGCCCTGAGCGGGTTTTGGTTTCTTTTGCCCGCTCAAAAGAAACCCCCAGCGGGAAGCGTCCCCACCAGGCTGGCAAGCCGGAACCTGGGCGGTTAGACGATCAATCCCTCCGACT
>NZ_NFKO01000037.1:0-16575 GCF_002160435.1 Pseudoflavonifractor sp. An176
CCGCTGTTTCCAGCTAACGGGGGCCTGGCTCCCGGCGGCGGGAACGCCGCTTCTCCAGGGTAGGCCCGGACGTGGAAACCACCTGATGATAGGGCCAGCTGCCCAAGGTGGCTTGGTGTGGTGGCAGTGACAGGAGCCACAGCAAAGGTGACGGGCCGAATATAGCCTTGACGCAGGCCCAGCCTCGTACCCCAGGGAGGTCCTTAGGGGGGAACGCCCTAAGCGGGTTTTGGTTTCTTTTGCCCGCTCAAAAGAAACCCCCAGCGGGAAGCGTCCCCACCAAGCCAGAGGGCTTGAAAAGAGAAAAGAGAAGGTGGAAGTGGCCTGTTTCAGACTACTTCCACCTTTTTCAGGCTATTGCTTTTGAAACAGGTCCGCAATGGTACGGGCGAACAGCCGCCCGGCGGTGATAGCCTCCTGGAGGGTGTTGCCGTGGCTGCCGATCTCCACCAGCAGGCACCCGGTGGAGTAGTGCTGGTTGAACCGGGAGGTGCGCAGGGCGATGGGCCGGGCCAGGGTGGACCACTTATCCGCCAGGGCCTTCTGGATGGAGGTGGCCAGGGACAGGTTGACCCGCCAATTGGGGTGAGTCTGGCCCAGGGAGTCGGTGCCCATGACCATCATCACCTGGGCGCAGTTCTCCACCGTGCCCGCCACCGTCTTATAGATGGTGCCATCATTGGCCACCAGGGCGTCCCGGTGCACGTCAATGACCAGGCGGATGGAGGGGTATTTGTCCAACGTCTCCTTCACCGCCTGGGAGGAGCGGTTGTAGGCGTCGTTGTAATCGGGGTAGTCGTAGAGGGTGGTGTCGTGGATGACCTCCAGTCCCGCCGCCTCCAAAATCTTGGTCATCTCGGTGCCCACCCGCACCATGTTCTGTTCGGTATTCAGGGTACGATAACTGTCACTCTCCTCATACATGTCGGTGCCGTCCATGGTATAGGCCTCGGTGGCGTGGGAATGATAGATGAGAATGTCGGGGCCCTCCTGAGCCGGGGTGAGTTTGGGGGCGGCCTCCAGCAGGGCTTTGACGTCCAGGGTGTAGTCGGTGTAGTTGCGGATGCTCACGGTGTCATAGGTGGCATACACCGGGGAGTCGGTGGCTTTCAGGGTGCTGGGAATGATGCCGTCCGGGGCGGTGGTGGTTTTGGCCGGGGGCTCCTCGGGGGTTTTATCCTGTTCCTCTTCCTCCGGCGTCGGTTCCGGGGTGGCCGTGGGCTGGGGCGTTTCGGTAGCCACCGGGGCTGGGGTGGCCTGGGCGGCCCCGGCCAGCAGGGAGGACTGGCCCAGAATCACCTGCTGCCACAGGGGTGTGGAGGGCTGGGTGTCCCAGGGCAGTTCCAAATTCACAAGAGCGGCGGTGAGCTGGTCCAGTTGGGCCAGCTGTTTGAGTTTTTCAAGGGCCACCGCGGGGTCGGCGGTGAGATAGACGATCCACAGGGCCACAGCTGTCAGGAAGAGGGCGATGCCCTGCCGGACGCCGCGCAGCAGGGGGGCACTTGTCCTGTTCTTTTGCATAGCATTCACCTCTCCACAACCTATGCCGGGGGGCGGGGGGATAGAACCGCCGGGGAGCGGTTGCAATTGCTGCCAATTTAGGATATGATATTTCCCGATGTATTGTGAAGAAGGAGGCTGTTTTCCCATGAAAGACGGCTTGATATGCGTGGCGGCGGGCACCCCCTCCATCCGGGTGGCCGACTGCGCCCACAACGGGGCGGAAATTGTCCGCCTGATGGAGGAGGCCCAGGAGCAGGGAGTGAAAATTCTCGTCCTGCCCGAGCTGTGCCTCACCGGTTACACCTGCGGCGACCTCTTTTTGCAGGACACCCTGCTGGACGGAGCTCTGGAGGCTCTGCGCAGCGTGATGCAGGCCACCCAACACCTGGAGGTGCTCTGTGCCCTGGGTATGCCCCTGCGGGCGGGGGGGAAGCTGTACAACTGCGCCGTGGTCATCCAGTACGGCCAGGTGGTGACGGTGGTGCCCAAGACCCACATCCCCAACTACGGGGAGTTCTACGAACAGCGGTGGTTTGCCTCCGGGGAGGGGCTGTTCTTTGACCACAGCTTTTTGGTGCGCCTGCCCCACCTGGAGGAGGGCTGGCAGGAGCTGTACGGGGCCTCTCCCCTCATGGAGTGCCCCGATGTGCCCGGCCTGCGCATCGGCGTGGAGCTGTGCGAGGATTTGTGGGTGTCCGACCCGCCCTCCCGTACCCTGGCCGAGTACGGGGCCACGGTGATTTTGAATCTGTCCGCCAGCAACGAGATCGTGGGCAAGAGCAGCTACCGCCGCAACCTGGTGGTGGGCCAGTCCGGGCGGCTGTGCTGCGGCTATGTGTACGCCGACGCCGGGGAAGGGGAGTCCACCACCGACCTGGTGTTCTCCGGGCACAACCTAATTGCGGAAAACGGCACCCTGCTGGCCGAGCGCCGCTTCGGCACCGGGCTGACCATCTCCCAGTTGGACATTGGCCGGCTGTGCCACGAGCGGCAGCGGCTGACCACCTTCCAGAGCCGCCACCCCGAGGGCTGGGCGGAGGTGCGCTTCACCTTATCTGAGACCAAACTCACCCGGCCCATCTCTCCCACCCCCTTTGTGCCTCAAGATGAGGCGGGACGGGCCCAGCGGTGCCAGGAGATTTTGACTCTAGCGGCCTTAGGTCTTGCCAAGCGGCTGGAGCACACCCACGCCGCCACCGCCGTGGTGGGGCTGTCCGGTGGACTGGACTCCACCCTGGCCCTTCTCATCACCGCCCGGGCCTTTGACCTGCTGGGCCGGGCTAAGCGGGATATTCTGGCCATCACCATGCCCTGCTTTGGCACCACTGCCCGCACCCGGTCCAATGCGGAGATTTTGGCCGGAGAACTGGGCACCGGATTCCAGGAAGTGAACATCGGGGACGCCGTGCGCCAGCACTTTGCCGACATTGGCCAGTCCATGGAGGACCACTCCGTCACCTTTGAAAACGGACAGGCCCGGGAGCGCACCCAGGTGCTCATGGACATCGCCAACCGCACCGGCGGCCTGGTCATCGGCACCGGGGACCTGTCCGAGCTGGCCCTGGGCTGGGCCACCTACAACGGGGACCACATGTCCATGTACGCCGTCAACGCCTCCATTCCCAAGACCCTGGTGCGCCATCTGGTGGATTACGTGGCCCGGGAGGAGGGAGGCAACCTGGGCGAGGTACTCCAGGACATTCTGGACACCCCCGTCTCCCCCGAGCTGCTTCCCCCCAAGGACGGGGAGATTGCCCAGAAGACCGAGGACCTGGTGGGCCCCTACGAGCTCCACGACTTCTTCCTCTACTACGCCATCCGCTGGGGCTTCTCCCCCCGGAAGGTGTTCCGTCTGGCGGTATACGCCCTGGGCGACCGCTATGACAAGGCCACCCTCCACCGCTGGCTGGGCAACTTCTACCGCCGCTTCTTCGCCCAGCAGTTCAAGCGCTCCTGTCTGCCCGACGGGCCCAAGGTGGGCTCGGTCACCCTCTCCCCCCGGGGAGACTGGCGGATGCCCAGTGACGCAGTGGCCCGCCTGTGGCTGGAGGAATGGGAGGACCTGGCGTGAAACCATACGTGAGCCTCTTCTTTACCTTTGCCAAAATCGGGGTGTGCACCTTCGGCGGCGGCTACGCCATGCTCCCCATCCTGCAGCGGGAGCTGGTGGACAACAAAGGCTGGGCCACCGAGGAGGAACTGGCGGACTACTACGCTGTAGGCCAGTGTACCCCCGGCGTCATCGCCGTGAACACCGCCACCTTTGTGGGTTATAACCGGATGGGGTGGCTGGGTGGCACCGTGGCCACCCTGGGGGTGGTGTTCCCCTGCCTGGTGATTATCATGGCCATTGCCGCTTTTTTGAGTAACTTTATGCACCTGGACGTGGTGGTTCACGCCTTCAACGGGGTGCGAGCGGGTGTGGTGGCCCTCATTTTGTCCAGCGTGTTGAAGCTGCTGAACACCTCTCTGGTGGACTGGAAAACCCGGCTCATCTATGTGGTGGTGCTCCTTGCGGGCGCTGTGGGGGTGTGGGCCCCCATGCCCGGCGGGGCCCTGGGCCAGGTGCTGGGGACTCTGTGCTCCCCGGTGTTCCTGGTGGTGGTGTCCGGCCTGGTGGGGCTGGCCATCTACGGTAAGAAGGGAGGGGAGAAGGCATGATCTACCTGCGCCTCTTCTTCGAATTTTTCAAGGTGGGCCTGTTCTCCGTGGGCGGCGGCCTGGCCACCATCCCCTTCCTCACCGACCTGGGCCAGCGCACGGGCTGGTTTACCTCGGGGCAGCTGGCGGACATGATTGCCATCTCCGAGTCCACCCCCGGTCCCCTGGGGGTGAACATGTCCACCTACGTGGGCTTTAACACCGCCGGACTGCTGGGTGGCATTGTGTCCACCCTGGGCCTGGTGACCCCCTCCATTCTGGTGATTCTCCTCATCGCCCGGATTTTGAAGCAGTTCCGCCAGTCCCGGGTGGTGAACGCCATTTTCTACGGCCTGCGGGCGGCCTCGGTGGCCCTCATCACCGTGGCCCTGCTGGAAGTGGCGGTGATTGCCCTGGCCAAAGAGGGCAGCCCCCTGGGGGTGCACTGGATGGGCGTGGCCCTGGCGGCCCTGGTGTTTGTGCTCATGCGCTACACTCCCGCCAAGAAGCTACACCCCATTGTGTTCATCGCCTTTTCTGCGGTGGTGGGCGTGATGTTTCAGATGTAATACAAACAGGGTCTGCTGCAAAGTTGAACTTCGCAGCAGACCCTGTTTTATCTAAGGGGTATGGCTCCCTCCCTGGGGGAGGCTTTGAGTCTGGCAATCATCGAAAGCCGGATGTTCGGCGGCGGGAACGCCGCTGTTCCAGGGTAGGCCCGGAGGTGGAAACCACCCGGCCATAGGGCCAGTTGCCCAGAGTGGCCTGGTGTGGTGGCACAAACAGGGGCCACAGCAAGGGTGACGGGCCGAATACAGACTTGACGCAGGCCCAGCCTCGTACCCCAGGGAGGTCCTTAGGGGGGAACGCCCTAAGCGGGTTTTGGTGCCTTTTGCCCGCCCAAAAGGCACCCCCAGCGGGGAGCGTCCCCACCAGGCTGGCAAGCCTGAACCACGGGTGGTTAGACGGTCAACCCCTTACACAAGGCAGTCATTGGCGAGCTGTTTTTGGGGAACTGACAGGTTATCGCAAGAAAAACAGAGATGATGCTCCAATGGTTGCACCATCTCTGTTTGACTCTTTTTCACTTATGATGGTGGTTTTTCCACTGTTGGGATTGCCAGTAAGTGCAATGCGCATGGGTCAAATTCATGGACCGTTCCTCCTGATGTTTCTTAGAGTTGCATTTGGCTAACTCATTAAGATAGCAATGGCTAACTCAGTTGTCAGGAGGAAGAGAGGAAAAATTTTTTTCATCCGGGACAGCCCCTTTCCAAAGCAAGAAAGCTATGCTATCATAATCATGGACACCGCTCCAGGCTGTGGAGCGGTCCGGCATCCATACCATCACCCCGTGAGATGAGGAAACATCACATGAACATTGCGAAAATTATGATCCCCAAGGCCTGTACCATGGTACTGCACCAGGACAACACGGTGCGGCAGGGCTTGGAAACCATGTGTCACAACAGCTACACCGCCATTCCTGTGCTGGACGGGCAAGGGGGATATGTGGGCTGTGTCACCGAGGGAGATTTTCTCCGCCACATTCTGGCGGTGAACTCCACCGACAAAAAGAAGCTGGAACAGACCAAAATCCGAGACATTATGCGCAGTGATTTCTGCCCCGCCGTGAGCATCCGGGCCACCTTCCAAGAGGTGATGGACCTGGCTATGGAGCAGAACTTTGTCCCCGTGGTGGACGACCGCAACGCCCTGTGCGGCATCGTCACCCGGCGCAATCTGCTGGGTGCGGTGGGTAAAAATTATGTGGACCAAAAGCTGGAGTTGCAGCGGGTATAGAGACACGGAATTGGAGCATACAACCACAGAGGTGCAGGAGAACAGCCGGACGTTCTTATGCACCTCTGTCGTTTTGCATGAAATGGGTTTGGCAGGGAACACTAGTCCGGGGGTGATGGCGTGAAGGAGCGGAGCAAATACATCATCATTGGGCTGCTGGCCGGGGTGGCCAACGGTTTTTTCGGGGCCGGAGGCGGGCTGTTTCTGGTTCCCTTGTTTGTGGGCTGGGTGGGGCTGGAGCAGCGGAAAGCCTTTGCCACCTCGGTGGCGGTGGTGCTGCCCCTGTGTGTGGCGGCACTCATCAGCTACGTCAGAAAGGGCGGGGTAGACGTTGCCGTGGCGCTGCCTTATCTGGCCGGGGGGCTGGTAGGCGGCGTGCTGGCGGGTCGGGTGTTTGACAAAATTCCGGTGCTCTGGCTGCGCCGGGGCTTTGGGGCCCTGCTGGTGTATGGGGGCGTGAAGGCGGTGTTGCTGCTGTGAACCTACTGGACTTTTTGGTGGGAGCGGCCACCGGGGTACTCAGCGGCTGCGGCGTGGGGGGCGGCACCCTGCTGGTGCTCTACCTCACCGCCGTGGCAGGGTTGGAGCAGTACCAGGCGGGGGGCGTCAACCTGATGTACTTTCTGGCCTGTGCCGCCCCCGCCCTGGTGTCCCACGCCAGAAGAGGGCGGGTGGAGTGGCAGGGGGTGGTGTGGTGCCTGGTACTGGGCATTCCCGCCGCCATCGCCGCCGGGGCGGTGGCGGGGCAGCTGGACGTGGGACTGCTGCGCCGCCTGTTCGGATTGCTCATGCTGTATGTGGGCATCAAAGAGGTGTTTGCCCGGAAGCCCAACGAGAAGACATAGAAAGGACAAGCCCGGCGGCCATCAGCCGCCGGGCTCGTCCCGGTTTGGTTTGTGTGTGTATGGAGGACAGGGGAAGCGATTACTTACCCTGGCGTTCCTTGCGCTTTGCAGCAGCCATACCGGCCATCAGGGCCGCAGCGCCGCCCAGAGCTGCCACGTACAGCAGCATCTGGCTGTGGTCCCCGGTCTGGGGCACGTTCTCGGGCTTGTCGGTGGCCTCAGGCGTCTGGGAAACCTGGGGTTTGCCGGTGGTCTCGGGAGCGCCACCGGCGGTGAGGCCGTCCATGGCGGCATTCAGAGCGTCCACAGCGGCGTCCACGGTGTTCTGGTCATCCTCGCTGAGGGTTTCGTCCGCCAGCACAGCCTGAGCCTCGGCCAGAGCGGAGCGGAACACGGCCACGCTGTCGGCGGTGTAGCCCTCCAGGTTGAGGTTTTCAGCCTTGTTCAGAAGGTCTTCCAGAATGGACTTATCCGCCTTGAAGCGCTGGGCCAGAATGGCGTCCAGCAGGGCCTGAGCCACAGGCTGGATGTCCTCTTCCATGGCGTCACCGTCTGCGGCTACCGCCTTGGCGTTGGCCAGGGCGTCCACCAGCTGCGGCCAGTCATCGGCCACGTACTTGGTCTCGTCCATGGCCTCAGCCTTGGCGATGAGCAGGTTCAGCTCGTCCTTGTCGCCCTGCACCAGGCCCAGGCCCCAGATGCCCTCCAGCAGGGCGTCCCAGGCAGCGTCCACCTCAGCCTGAGTGGCCTCGGTGTTGTCCAGAACGACCTTGGCATTTTCAAGAGCGGTCTCAAAGGCCTTCTTGGCGGAGTCGGTGACACCGTCGGTGGACAGGGTCACGGCGTAGTCATAGGTCTTTTGCAGCAGGGTCTTGTTGGCCTCGGGGGTGGGCTCGGGAGTCTCGCCCTCGCCCATGGCGGTCTCCAGGGCCACCTCGGCGTTGTAGAGCTGCTCCTGGGTCACGCCGTCCAGGTTATTAAGCAGGGCCTTGGCGTCACGCAAAGCGGTCTGGAAGGCGTTCCAGTCCTCACCCACGAAGGTGTCCTCGGTGATGCCCTCGGCCAGGGTCACAGCCTCTTCCAGCCACTGGGTGTTCAGGACCGACTTGGTCTCCAGCAGCTTGACATAGGCGTGATAGCGGTAGTTGTAGGCGTCGTACATGGGGTAGAAGTCCAGACCGTCCAGGGTCAGGTGGGGGGTCTCGCCGGTGCCGGCGGGCTCCACGATGGACACCACCTGGTCCAGGTTGCTGTCGTTGGCGGACACGGTGTACCAGTTCATGGGCACGTAGGTGTCACGGGTGTCCTTGGCCACCATGACCATGGGACCATACATCAGGGAGGCAACCACGTCGCCGTCCACGGTGTCGGGGGTCTTGTCCAGGTGCACGGTGTAGGGCATGTTCACGGTGACCACGTCGCCGTCGTTCCAGGTGCGCTGGATGGCCACATAGGAGCTGGGAGTGGCGCCGTCGATGACCACGTCCCCGTTGACGGACACGGTGAAGCCGGCGGTGGCCCAGTAGGGCACGCGGAGCTTCATGGTGAAGGTGCCGGAGCCGGACACGGTGAGGGTAGAGGTCTCAGAGGGGAAGAGGGTGTCCTGGGACACGCTCACGCCCTTCTCGGCCCAGTCCACGGTGGTGGGCATGTACAGGTTGACATACAGGGTGTCATCGGTCTTGGCGTAGGTGGCGGCCTGATACTGGACGTGGTTTTCCATACCAGTGCCGTTGCAGCAGGTGAATCCGCCGTAGTCGCTGTCAAAGTCACGGCGCTGGCCGGGATCGATGGGCAGCATGTAGGTCACGCCGTTGTGCATGTACTCGGTGGTGTCGTGGCTCTGAGAGGCCAGGATCTGGTTGATGACGGTGCGCTCATAGTAGTCCATGTAAGCGGCGTTGTCGGGGTCGTACTGGTACAGTTCCCGGGTGAGCTTGAGCATGTTGTAGGCGGCGCAGGTCTCGCAGTTCTCTCCGCGGCCCTCGTTGCCCAGAATGTTGGCGCCCTGCTCATAGGGGTCCTGGAAGCGCTCGCCGGTGCCCACGCCGCCGATGGAGTAGGCATAGCGGGAGGTGACTAGCTCCCAGAAGTTCTCGGCTACCCGATAGTAGTAGTCGTCGCCGGTGGCGTTGTACATGTGGATGGCGCCCACGATCTGGGGGATGTGCTGGTTGGCGTGGCGGCCCTGGATGGTGTCCTCGCCAGCGGCCAGGCCGTCAAAGAAGTCGGTGTTGTCGAACATCTTGGCGGTCTCCAGATACCGCTGGTCGCCGGTGAGCTCGTACAGACGGGTCATGGACTCGTTCATGCCGCCGTACTCGCCGGCGATGTACATGCTCCACATCTTGGCCCGCTGCTCGGGAGTGCAGGCGCTCAGGCGGTCATACACCCACAGACCCAAGTCCTTGGCCACTTCCAGGCCGGTCTCGTTGCCGGCGTAGATGTAGCTGTCAAGGAAGCCAGCCAGCAGCTTGTGCATGGTGTAGTAGGGAGCCCAGATGGTGGCGTAGGGGGTGTACTGCTCCAGCAGAGCGAACTGGTCGGGAGAGTAGGCGCTGAGGAAGCCCTCGCCCCAGGTGGAGGGGTCCTTGCTCCACAGCTCCTGAGCGGCGCTGGTGGGAGTGCAGGCGGTCTCAAACTCGCTGGACACGCCCTGGGACAGCTCCTGGAGCTTGCGCATCTCGGTGACCATGTAGTCCAGCTTGTCCCGGTAGGTCTCGTCGCCGGTGGAGGCGTAGGCCTGAGCCAGGGCGGACATGAAGTGGCCGGTGGAGTGGCCACGCAGCAGGCCGGAGGGCTCCTCCCAGCCGGTGAGGGGCTGAGCGCCCTTGGTGTCCTGACCGAAGGCGGTGCGGAAGTTGTAGAGCATCCGGTCGGCGTCCATGATCTTCAGGTACTCCAGGGTGCGGCCCATGTTCTCACCGAACATGGTGTCGGTGCCGTCCAGAGACACGTCATCCAGGTAGAACAGATAGGCCTGGGCCTCGGGGGCCACATAGTCCTGATCCTCCACGGTGATGGTGGCGGTGACTTCCACGGTGGAGTCCACCACGTGGCCGGTGAGGGTCTGGGTGCCGGCGGTGGCGTACATATCGCCGGTCTGGCCGGTGGGCCAGGTCACCTTTTCCATTCCGGTGGTGGAGTCCTCATAGGTGACCTTCACCACGGCGGGGAGGGAGGGAACGATACCCACGGAGGTGGTCACGTCCACGGCCTCGGCCTTGACGATGTCCAGCCGCTCATAGAGGGGCAGGATGGTCACCTCAAAGGTGCGGGTCTCCTGGGCGGAGCCATAGGAGATGGTGGCGGTGAGGGTGACGGTGACGGGCTCGCCCACGGGGCGGGTCACGGTGCCGTCGTTGGCCAGGTACTCCTGGTTGGAGCTCTCCCAGGTGATGGTGGAGTCCAGAGCGCCACGGGTGGGGAGAATGATGTTCTCCACCACGGCGGAGAGGCTGCCCAGGTTGATGGCGTCGGCGTCAGCGCTCACCCGCTGCTCATCGGTGGGCTGGGCGATGACGGTGACAGTGAACTCCTTGGTGCGGCTCACGTCGCCGGAGGTGATGGTGGCGGTGAGGGTGGCGGTGGCGTCGGCCTCACCGGGCTGGGGACGGGTGACCACGCCGGTGTTGGTGATGACATCGGCATCGGAGGTCTCCCAGGTGATGGCGCTGCCAGCCACGCCGGTGGTGGGCAGGTCCAGGTTGTCGGTGAGGGCGGAGGTGTCGCCCAGCGTCAGGGCGTTATAGTCCCGCTCCACCCGCTGGTCGTCGGGGATGTTGTACATGGCGGCTACTTCGTCCTCGGTCATGGCGTAGTCATAGATGCGGAAGTCGGCCACCATGCCGTTGAGCAGGTCGTTGCCGAACTGGCCGTAGCCGATGTAGTTCTGGGTGGAGCCCTCCAGAATGGACAGGTCGGCGTTGGTGACCACCGAGTCGCCCACCTGGGCGCCGTCCTCGTACATGGTCATGGTGTTGGTCTCCCCGTCAAAGGTGACGGTGGTGAGCTTCCAAACGCCGGTATCCAGAGCGGTGCCCTTCTCAGGGCCCATCTCGTTGCCCCAGCCGCTGTTGGTGAGGGCGGCGGTGTAGCCGGTGTGTCCGGTGTTGTAGCCGGAGTCCAGCAGGTACATATAGCTGGTGGTGTTGTGGCCGATGTCCCAGATGCGGGCGTAGCCGGAGGACTGGTTGACATACACCCAGCAGCTGATGGTCACGGAGTCCAGGCCATTGAGCACGCCGGCGGGCATCTCCACGTAGTTGTGGCCGGTGCCGGGCTGGCCGCCCTGGAGCACGATGGCGGTCTGGGTCTCGCCGAAGATTTCCACTTCTTTGGTCTCCACGCCGCTGCCGCGGGGCATGACCTCGCCGCTCTTGCCGTTGCCGCTGACGTCGTTGACAATGGTGCCGGTCTTCAGAGACTCAAAGTCGTAGTGGAGGACCAGGCCCTCGTCGGCCCGGGGCTCTGCCTGGGGCAGCTGGGCTGCCAGCACGTAGGTGGGTACCATGCCCACCAGCATGGAGGCGCTGACCAGCCAGGTGCCAATCCGGGTCCAGGTTTTGCGTTTCATTGATACATCGCTCCTTTCATTTGGTGGAAGTGCCGGGGATGTATAGATGGAATAGACGGGCCCCCTCTCTTGTGCCCAATTTTTAAATTTGTCTGTTTTAGAATAAAAAACATACAAATTATCCGTAGATGGGCAAATTCGTACCATGTGAGTCCATATTAGCCGGGGAATTCTGGGAAGTCAAGGGAGATGGGAGAAAGTTACATGAGAAAAAATGGGTGAAATTTGTACTGGTTTTTTCCTTGCAGTAAAATATCTATCTGTGAAAAATGCTGTAAAACATGAAAACATAGCGTGTTATGTGGCGGTTTTTCTGGGAAGAGTGGAGAAAATACAGAGGGGATAAATCAAGTCAAGTTGCACAAATGGTAATAATAAAACGTGAATTTGATGATACAAAAAAGCGAAGACACACCGGGGGGATTTCCCGGTTTTAGGATAGAATCGGGGAAGAGGGGAAAAATGCCCAGCCACAGGCGGCTGGGCGTCATTTGGTATGGATTTTGGGGAAGTTGTCATGAACTTCCAGGCAAACAGCATGGCCTTGCCGGAAGGGAGAGACTTTGATAGAATAAAGAGCAAGAAACATGGGAGGTGACCGGGATGCAAGTGAATTTTTACGAGCAAGTGGACGACAAACGGCTGCGCTTTGCGGTGATTGTGGCACGTCACAGGGGCAAGTGGGTGTTCTGCAAGCACTGGGAGCGGGACACCTATGAACTGCCTGGCGGACACCGGGAACCTGGTGAGAGCATTCCGGAGGCCGCCCGAAGAGAATTGCAGGAGGAGACGGGAGCGGCGGCGTTTTCCATACACCCGGTGTGTGTATACTCGGTGATTGGGAAAAATCGGGTCAATGAGTCGGGAGAAGAGTGCTTTGGAATGTTGTATGCCGCTGAAATCGAGACCTTCCAGGGTCAGCTGCACAGCGAGATGGAGCGGGTGCTGCTGTTGGACCAGCTGCCCACCCGGTGGACCTATCCGGAGATACAGCCCCGGTTGGTGGAGGAGTACCGGAGAAGAGAAAGAGACGGAGATACCCTATGAATCAAGAATTTTGGACCATGTTAGAGGAGTTGGTGCGGCAATCGGACGTGGTCATTGATCGCCCGAACGGTTCGGCGCACCCCAAATTTCCCGATACCATCTATCCGGTGGACTACGGATATTTGAAGAACACCACCTCCATGGACGGGGAGGGCATTGACGTATGGGTGGGAACTGCGCCGGAGCACACCGTGGACGCCATTGTGTGCGTGGTGGATGTCTGGAAGCGGGATTCGGAGATGAAAATCCTGATTGGATGTACTCAGCAGGAGAAAGAACTGATTGAGGAGTTCCACAACAAATCCCAGTATATGAAAGGCATTTTGATTTCCAGAGAAAGGACCTAGAGACATGCATTTGGACACACCACGGCTGACCATCCGCAGTTTTGTGCCGGAGGATGCCGCCGACTTGCAGGAGATTTTAGGCGATGCCAAGACCATGGAGTATTCCGAGCCACCCTACGACTTGGAGAAGACCAAGCAGTTTCTGGCCTCCTTTTGCATTGAAAGGGGCGGCGGCGTGGCGGCGGTGCACGTGGAGACAAACAAAGTGATCGGGTACATCCTCTTTAGCCAAATCCAGCCGGGAGAGTATGAGCTGGGCTGGTTTTTCAATCGGAAATTTTGGCGGCAAGGCTACGCCTTTGAGGCCTGCCACGCTGTGATCGAGTACGCGTTTGATGTTCTGGGGGCAAAAAAGGTCTTTTCCGAGACCATTGATGGAGTGAAATCGGTGGCTCTCATGGAGAAGTTGGGGATGGAGCGGGAGGAGGTTCAGCCGGACCCGGAGCACGGCTGGCAGTGGTACGTCTATGCCATACACAGAGAGTAAACCATGTTTCCGTGCTGGTGTAACAAATTCTTGAACAAAAATGGCCTGTTGCGGCGCAATCACGCTGCAACAGGCCATTTTGGCGTTTTAGAAGCTTCCAGGCGGGGGCGTGAGGTACAGCATCAGACCAAGCACGCCATAGCCAGCACAAACACTCCGCATACCATGGACAGGACTCCCGCAATCAAACAGCCCATGGCAGAGGTGTGGTCTTCTTGGTAGCCCTCCAGATAGCTGCAATCCGGCTGACTGGCATCGTAGCGGACATTCACCCCATCGCCGATGTGATAGAGACAACGTGTGGTGCCAAATTGCAATTCCACCCGCAGGACCTGGTCGTTTACAGTGTACTCATAGACCGGAAAATAGCACATCCGCCGCCGTCGGCTTGTTTTGATGGGCATGCGCTGTATGCCCACAATAGTCCCTCGGGTCCGAGCCAGGCAACGGCGCTTCTGGCGGCTTCGGTCCCGGAAAAAGCAGTATCCGATTCTGGCAAACAAAAAGCCGATGCCGCAAAACAGCAAAGCAACGATGATACCGCCTATGATTCGATCCATCTGGTCACCTCCATATTAATCTGTGGGTTTTATCATTCAAAAGGGGTTTAGTTATCGGGCCCTTCTCCCTGTCCCCACAGGGAAGAGCAGCCAGAGAAGCCAGCGCTTCCAAATGGAGGCGGACTGCCTGAGCCGCGCCACCTCGTCCCGGAACTGGCCCAGCACCAGGCTGCGCTCCTGCTGCGTGAGGGTGTGCTGGCTGAACCGGGCCTTGCGGGCCAGGTCCTCGGTCTCAGCCCCGGCCTTGCCGCCCAACCGCTCCAGCAGCCCAAACCAGCGATAGACCTTCAGCACAGCGGCGTTGGTGTCCTTGTCCTGGCCCATCTTGCGCCAGAGTCGGTACCGGAGCCGACGGGTCAACCACAGCCCCACCGCCACGACTACAACAGGCATTACCCACACCAGCCAGTCCAACCGAAGCTGGATGCCGCCCTGGTCCGGAGTCTCCGGGGCCACGGTAGGAGTGGGGGTCGGTGTGGCGGGGGCAGAGGTGGCGGTGGGTGCGGCAGAGGGAGCCGTGGAGGCCACAGGGGCCTGGCTCTGGTTCGGGGTGTCTCCCGTGGAAGTAGGAGTCACCTCCACCGGATACCAGCCGTATCCGTACAGGTAGATCTCCACCCAAGCGTGGGCATTGGAGTCCACCACACGGGTGGTGTATTCCCTCGTGTTCTGGTCCAGGGAAGAGGAGGGGATGGTGGTGACATATCCGCTGACATACCGGGCGGGGATGCCCTGGGTGCGCAGCAGCAGGGTGGCCGCCGAGGCAAAGTGGACGCAGTAGCCCCGATGGCTCTCCTCCAAAAAGTAGGTGACAAAGTCCTCCTCGGAGGGGGTGCGGGGGGTGCGCAGGTCATAGGTGGCGTTGCGCTCCAGCAGCTGGGCGATGATGGAAGCGGTGTTCAGCTCACCAGCATATTCTCCCGTGGCATCCGCCCGGATAGGATCGCCGCTGTTCTCCAGCTCCTCCATGGCCTGAGTGTACCAGTCCAGCAGGTTGTCGGAGATCTCCTCCGGCACGGCCAGATAGGTGCTGTAAATTTCCTCCCGCTCGGATAGAGAGGGAATGATACCCTTGGCGGAGGGGGAGTCATCCAGAGGGTTATACCCCACCGTATAGCTCTGCTGGGGCTGGGGAAATGCCACAAGCGAGTCACGGAACAGCAGCTTATCCTCCACCATGATGGCTTGGTAGGGCAGATAGACCATGGTGTTGGGGGAGGTGAGGTTGGTGATGGTGGCGGAGCGGGAGTAGTAGCTAAACTGGGGGTCAAAATTGGAGAGATTTTCCGTGGAGTTGGGCTCTACCCCCGTCCAGGCCTGGGAGGAGTAGTCCCGGTACACCTCTCCCCGCAGATACATGGTGCCGGGCTGGGAGGCGGACACCTCCAGCATGGACCGCCCGGTGTAGCTGCGGGGGCCGGCGGTGTAGAAGTCCATTCGGGGGGCATTTTGTCCCGCATCGGGGCTGGATGGCCCGCCGCCCAGGGTTTCCTCCGAGGGGAACCAGTCCAGGAGGTTGAGTTGCTCCTGGAGGTACACGGCCCAAGTGGGCTGGGTGTACTGCTGGAAGGGGAAGAGGAGGAGGATTAGCCAAATCAACGCCAGGGACACAGGCAAGGTTACCAGGGTGATGCGGGCGCCTCCGCTGGGGTCCCGTCGGGCGGCCAGGCTGGACAGCAGCAGGGCGGCCCAACCGGCACAGATGACCAACATGGCAGACCAGTCCAGCTCCACCTCGGCCAGAAAGGCGGGCAGAAGCCAGGGCAGGGTGAGGGCGAAGGTGAGCCAGAAGGCCCGCAGGCGGTGGATGGCCCAGCCCAGAGGCAGCGCCAGCAGGGCAAAGACAGCGCCCAAAAAGATTTGGGTGGCAGCCTGGTGCTGGGAATCGGGCAGGGAGTAGGGCAGGGTATAGGACACGGAGAAATAGGTGTTCTCCGTCCAGAAGTCGGTGAGGGCCTCCCAACAGGACTGGGCCCCGTAGACAAACAGGGCTTGGTTGTAGAGCAGCATTGCTCCGGTCAGCCCTAAGGTCAGGAGCACCAGGCCTTCACGGTGTCGGGGCAGGGCCCAGATCACGGTGGACACCGCCACCCCCAGCAGACCCATCACCAGCACGGGGGTGAACTCAGCGGGGAACTGGTAGACCACAAGGGAAAACCGGAGGATGGAGGAGAGCAGCAGCACTTGCACCAACACCCCCGCCGTCAGGGACAGGGGCGTGGGGGGAGCGGGCTGCCGCACAGAGGGAACTTTGCCCAGGGGTTCGCGACTCATGGGGCATCCTCCTCTCCAAGGGTGACGTGGACCCGGGGGGCTTGCCCCAGGCGGGACAGGTCCAGGGGAACGGTGGGGGGCTGGGTGGGAGCGGGACAGGAGAGCAGATCGGCCATGGCGGCCAGAAGCTGGGCCTGAGAGGCCACCGCTTCCTGCCGCTGGGCCTGGTCCCGGTCCATCCACACAATGGTGTGGGGAATCTCCCGGCCCAGCAGGTTCAGACAGACCGTCCACAGACGGCCCAGCACCTGGTCCAGGCGGTCCCCGTCTCCAAACAGGTCCACGGTGACCGCAGCCTGAGGCAGGCCGGTTTTCACCGGCTCCCGCACCACCAGGCTGTCGTGCTTGGAGGAGAGCTTCCAGTGGATGGACCGCAGGGGGTCCCCGGGTCGGTACTCCCGCAGGTCATAGTCCTCCATGGAGGGGGCACCCCGCCATTTTAGATTATCCCCGGCGGGCATCTGAGGCAGGGGGGGCAGGTCCTCGGTGGGGG
>NZ_NFKO01000038.1:0-16176 GCF_002160435.1 Pseudoflavonifractor sp. An176
GCCGGGCTGGCGGCTGTGGTGACGGTGCGTCGTCGGCGCAGCTAAGCCCCTGATAAAACAAGAAAGTACGGTCAGAGAAATCTGGCCGTACTTTTTTCTTTATAGGGAGTTTGTTCTTCTCCAATTTCTCAGGCTTCACCTCGTTCCCCTGGCGAGGGGAGACGCGCTCCGCTGGGGTCCATTTTGACTGGCCAAAATGGACGAAAAGCCACTTAGGGCGTTCCCCCCTAAGAACCTCCCTGGTGTACGAGGCTGGAACTGCGTCAAGTCTATGGTCGGCCCGTCACCCTTGCTGTGGCTCCTGTTTGTGCCACCACACCAGGCTAACCTGGCAGCTGGCCCTACAACCAGGCGGTTTCCACCTCCGGGCCTACCCCGGAGAAGCGGCGTTCCCGCCGCCGATAGCTGGGAACAGCGGCTCACCAGAGTAAGGCCCTGGCGATAGAAGCACTGTCTGCTAGAGAAGTAGGTATTTTCTGTAGAAGTTCCACGCCATCTATGTGACACTATCATGCCAAGGGCCGAAACAAGGAGGACGCAGGGGCTCCCAGTACCGCGGGGTGGATTCCACAAGGCGGGGGAAGGCCCCGCCTTTGGCGATTCTTTCCCCGATTTCTCATCGGGGAGAAATCGGGCCCAGCGGAGCGTCCCTGGAAGGGCGCTGGGTTCTGCCCAGGAACTGGAGCAGGACAATCCCTCCGACCCGGCTTGCGCCGTGCCACCTCCCTTTACACAAGGGAGGCTTTTGAAGTAAAAAAGTACGGTCAGCCGAAGCTGACCGTACTTTTTGTAGTTCTAGAGCTTAGCGACGGGTCTGCTTGCGCACCACCACGGCAGTGCTCAGCAGCAGCACGGTGGAGGCCAGGATGGCCACGTACACCAGCAGCAGAGACTGGTCGCCAGTCTGAGGCACCTTCTCGGGCTTCTCGGTGGCCTGAGGCTTGTCGGTGGTCTCAGGCTTCTGGGAGGCCTCGGGAGCGCCGCCGGCGGTGAGGCCGTTCATGGCGTCGCTGAGGGCAGCCACAGCAGCGTTCACGGTAGCCTGGTCGTCCTCAGAGAGGCTCTCGTCGGCCATGACAGCCTGAGCGTTCTGGAGAGCCGTGCGGAAGGCGGCCACGGACTCAGCGGTGTAGCCCTCCAGGTTGATGCCCTCGGCCTTGCCGATCAGGTCTTCCAGGATGGACTTGTCTGCCTTAAAGCGCTGGGCCAGAATGGCGTCCAGCAGCGCGTCAGCGGCCTCGTCCATTGCACCCTGCATGGTGTCGCCAGCCTCGGCCAGGATCTTCTCGGCATCGGCCAGAGCGTCCACCAGCAGCTGCCAGTTGTCGGAGACATACTTGTCCGCGTTGTCCATCATCTGGTTGGCGCGGTCCACCAGGAGCTGGAGGGCGGCGGGGTTGCCCTTGACCCAGTCCAGCATCCACACGGCGTTGAGCAGACGGTCGGTGACCTCGTCCACCTGAGCCTGGGTGTAGGCGGCGGGATCAGCCAGAATGGCCTCGGCGTCAGCCAGAGCCTGCTCATAGTAGGCCTTGGCGCTGTCGATGAGGTTGGAGTAGTCCTCCTCGACGGCCTTGTCATAGACAGCCTTCATCATGGTGGTGTCGGCGGGCTCGTTGGCGGTCCACTTGGCGTACAGGGTGATGTCGGCGGTGACAGCGGCGTCAAAGTCGTAGGCGGTGGTGCAGTTCTCGTCGGTGTACCAGCCGCCGAAGGTGTAGCCCTCCATCACGGGAGCCTCGGGCTGAGCCACGGTCTGGCCATCGGCCACCACCACGGCCTCCACAGCGGAGCCGCCCATGGAGTTGAAGGTCACCTGGTGCTTGGCGGTGGGAGTCACGCCGTTGGCGTAGAACATCACGTCGTCCACCTGACCCACGAAGGAATTGGTCTCAGAACCGATGCGGGCCACGGGAATGTTGAAGGAGGAGTAGGTGATGCCGGTCTTGCCCATGAACTGGGTGGTGGCGTTCTCGTCGGGGAGGAAGTAACCCACAGCGGCGATCTTCTCACCGTCCACCAGCAGGTAGGTCTTGTTGCCCTCGTTGGTGATGGTCAGCTCCACCCACTCATCGCAGGGCAGGTTGTAGTCGAACTCGTACTCGTACAGCTCACGGGCAAAGCCCAGCTTCCAGGTGCCGTCCTCATTGGCGATGGCCTTCACGGTGGTCTCGCCGTAGGCGGCGTCGGCTTCCAGAATGATCTGCTCGCCGGAGTTGGAGGTGCTGGCCTTAAACAGCCGCAGGGACACGGTGTTCTTGGGGCCCATGACGTCCAGACCGGTGGAGGCGTAGGAGCTGTCCCCGGTGAGGGTCAGGGTGCCGTCGGTGAGGGAGGCGCCGTTGAGGGTCAGGTCACGGTCGTTGCCGGAGCGGTCCTGGGTGTCGGTGAAGGAATACTGAGCGTACTCCTGAGTGCCCTCGGCCAGGTCGATGGTGTGATAGGGGTTGGTGTTGGGGGCAGCGCCCAGGGTGGCCACATCAGCCTTCAGGGTGTTGTAGTCACGGTCCAGGCCGTTGCCGCCAGTGCCCCACATCTTGGTGCTCAGGTAGGGCAGGGCGTCCACAAAGCGGGTGTACAGGTCGGTCTCGTTGATGCCGGCGGCACGGGTGTCGATGTTGTCGTTCCAGATGGCGTAGCAGGCGCCCAACATCAGGGAAGAACCAGAGGGAATCATGGTACCGCCCATGTTCTCGGGCTCCCAAGAGTTGTACAGGTTCTGGGAGTTGAGCCAGTCGCCGTAGCCGCCCATGCTGCCGTTGCCGCTGGGCACCATGTACAGCTGGCCGTCAATGGTGTTGATGAGGCCGAAGCCCAGGTTGAACATATCCTGGGGTTTGGCCCAGCCGGTGTTCCAGATGTTCATCTGAGCGCCCTGGACGTGCTCGGGGCCGAACTTATAGCCCTCGCCGCCGTTCATGGAGGACAGGCTGCCCCAGACCCGGACCTGACGATGCTTCACGTTCTCGATGTAGTCGATCATCTGAATGAGGAAGTTGCGGTAGGCGGGGTGGCTCTCATAGAACTCGTCGGCACCGATGTGCACGATGGTGTTCTCATCGAAGAGGTCCTCGTCGATGTACTCGTCGTAGATCTCCTTGATGATGTCAATGCCCTCCTGCTGCTTGATATCCACATGATCCACCCAGGGGTGGGCAGTGTCGATCTGGTGGAGCACCAGGTCGGGGCGATTCAGGGAGTACATAATGTAGTTGGTGATGGACAGAGCGTGGGCGGGCACGTCCAGCTCGGGGATAATATCCACGCCCAGGGCACGGGAGTAGGCCATGAAGTCCTTGAACTCGGCCTTGGTGTAGTAGTAGTCCTTGGAGGTCAGGCCATCATCGGAGTACTCCAGGCGGTAGCCCTGGTAAGCCTGACGGATGCCATCCTCATCCTCGCCGGCCTTGTAGTAGTCCTCCATGAAGATGAGGTTGTCGCTCAGGTGCACATGGAAGCTGTTCATCTTGTACCAAGCCATGGTCTTGGAGATGGTCTTCAGAGTCTCCATGGAGGTGGGCTTACGGCCCACGTCCAGCATGAAGCCACGGTTCTCAAACTCGGGGTAGTCACAGGCGGTACCCTGGGCGATGGTCAGGTTACCGGACAGCTGCAGGGCCTGGAGCACAGAGCGGGTGCCCCAGTAGGCGCCGGTGGCGTCGTTGGCCTGGATGACCACCTGGTCGGTGACCACCATGTTGTAGGTCTCCTTGTCGAAGCCAGCCTGATCGTGGTACACCAGGCTGATGTCGCCGGCCTTGGGGGTGTCGTTGACGATGGGGAGGGTCAGGCCGAACAGGTCCTTCAGGTCGGCCTGGAGCTCCTTGGCCACGGAGGCGAAGGTGTCGTCGGCCACGATGCGGCTGTCGGCGGTGATGGCATAGGTCAGACCCTTCTGGTCGGCAGCGGAGTACCACTGGGCCAGCTCAGGCACCACGGCGGGCTTGGCGTTGCCCTCGTTGGCGGAGTTGACGCCGGGGATGTCCAGCTCCACAGTAGCAGAGCCACAGGTGGTGGTGTCGTTCTTGTCACGCACAGTGACGGAGATCTCCACGGTGGTATCCACCAGGGGGGTGTGGATGGCGCCGGAGGCATCCACCACCTGCTCATAGTTGCAGCCCCAGGTGGCGGTGTACTTCTCGGGCACCTCGCCGGTCATGACCACCTTGCCGTCCTGAATCTGGATGCTCTGGGCCAGAGTCTCAGCGGTGTTGGCGGGGGTGACCACGATCTCAGACTCCTCCTGGTACACCTCAAACTCATACATAGCCACGTTGTTCCAGTAGGTGCTGCTGTACTTCTCCACCCAAACCCGGACATAGCGGGCCTCTACGGGGGCATCGAAGTTCACGGTCTGGATGGGAGCGCCGCTGGTCAGCTTGCCCTCAAAGGTCTTCTGGGTGGTCCACTGCTCACCGTCCATGGAGGTCTGCACATACCACTTGTCGGGGTTGTTGCTCTCCCAGTAGAGAATGACGCTGCCCACCATGTAGGTGTTGCCCAGGTTGTAGGTGATGGTGGGGTTCTTCACGCCGATGTCGGTGGCCCAACGGGAGCTCTTGGAGGTCTTGTCGCCGTCACGAGCCTTGTCAGCGGTGAAGGAGGTGCCGCTCTCCACGTTGGTGGCGGAGGCGATCACGCCGTTCTGACGAGCGATGTTGGTGCCCTCGGGGAGCTTCACCACATCGCTGCCAGCATCCTCGGGCATGTGGCCGTACACCTCAAACTCCCGCACACCCACGTTGTACCATTTGGACACAGCCTCGCCGTACTTGGTCACACGCAGACGCACATACTGAGCGGTGACAGCCTCAGCCAGTTGGTGCTCGGGCTCCAGAGTACCATCGGCAGACTCCACAAACACCTGCTGGGTCCAGTCGGTGCCGTTGGTGGAGGTCTCGATGTAGTAGGTCTGGATGTTGGTCTTTTCCCAGAACACCTTGAAGCCGGTGATGGTGCGCTCCTCGCCCAGGTTCAGCTGGAGCCAGCGCTCGGTGGTACCCTTTCCATCGTTGTTGGTTCCCCAGCGGGAGGCCTCATCATAGTTGCCATCGATGGTGGCGGAGGGGGGGAACTTGTCGGTCTCGGTGTCGGAGGCAGTGGCGGTGACGCCGCTCAGGCGGGCCAGGTTGCCGATGACGGGAACCACCTCATCGTTGCCGTACACCTCGAACTCACGCACGCCCACGTTCCACCAGTTGGACACGGACTGGCCGTACTTGGTGACGCTCAGACGCACATAGCGGGCCACCACAGCGTTCTCCAGCTGGTGCTCCACCTCACGGGCGGCAGCAGCGCCGGTGACCACCACCTGCTGGGTCCACTCAGAGCCATCGGTGGAGGTCTCAATGGTGTAGTCCTGGATGTTGGTCTTCTCCCAGAATACCTTAAAGCTGTCGATGGAGTACCGGGCGCCCAGGTCCAGCTGGAGCCAGCGCTCGGTGGTGCCCTTGCCATCGTTGTTGGTTCCCCAGCGGGAGGTATCCTCATAGTTGCCGTCAATGGTGGCAGAGGGGGGGAACTTGTCGGTCTCGGTGTCGGAGGCAGTGGCTACCACGCCGTCCAGGCGGGCCAGATTCACATTGTCCGCCTTGGGCTGAGCTGCCGCCGATGCGGCCAGACCGCTGGTGAGCATCACAGCTGCCAACAGTGCGGCCAGTCCGCGCTTCAGGGACTTCTTCATACGTTACACCTCTTCCTTCTTGTCTTCTCTTGTACTTAGGGCAAGCTTCGCCGGATGTGTTCCGCCCAAAAAAGAATAACCACACGCCCACTGCCTCAATCTGAAGGTCCCATCACCCATTCCTCTCGTCCGAAGCAGTGACACATGTGGTTATGCCTGATTGAACAGTAACATCCCAATGGCCGACAGTTCCACCCCCAGTGGGGAAACCGTCGGCTGTGTGCCGAATCTATTGCCTTTATAGTAATGATAACAGACCAATTTTCACCTGTCCACAGACGGAACAGCCAAACCCATCGGGAAAATTCTATGCACTTTTCACAAGTTTTCCACCTGTGCGGTCTGCCTCGTTGCGGTGTTTCACACAATCCCCAGGGGCAAAATAGGCAATTTTTATTAAAAATAGGAACTGCTGAGAAGCGAAAGCCCGCTTCTCAGCAGTTTTTGGAGCAAATTACTAACCTGCGGCCAATTAGCGCTGACGGCGGCGATGCACCACAACGGCGCCCCCCAACAGGGCCAGAGAGGCGGCCAGAGTCACCACGTAGAGGGTGACGGTGGCGTCGTCGCCGGTCTGAGGCACGTTCTCAGGCTTTTGGGTGACCTGAGGCTTGTCGGTGACCTCGGGGGCGGGGGTGGGAGTCACCTGGGGCTGCTCGCCCTGAACGGTGAGGGTGGCGGCGCAGGTGACGCTGTTCTCCTGGTAGGTGACGGTGACGGTGTCGCCGGCGGCCTCAAAGTCGGAGACGGTGGCCAGCGTGGTGACATCCCGGGTGTAGCCGGAGTCATAGGTGGCGGTGACGGTGAGGTCCAGCTTGCCGCCATCGGTGTAGGGGGCATTCTGCTGGACGGTGATGCCGGTGAGCTTGGACAGGGTCAGCGGATCGGCGGGCACGTCCACCCCGGCCACGGAGGCCACGCCGCTGGCCTGGGCACGTCTATCCACATCCACACCAAATTTCAGTCACCCAATTTTGTACAAAGAGCACATGTTTTCTTGGTCACAAATTCCTCGCGCTGTTATATTCATCCAATCTATAGTCTGTTCTTCTCTAATTTCTCAGGCATCGCCTTGTTCCCCTGGCGAGGGGAGACGCGCTCCGCTGGGCCCCATTTCTCCCCGATGAGAAATGGGGGAAAGAATCGCCAAAGGCGGGGCCTTCCCCCGCCTTGTGGAATCCACCCCGCGGTACTGGATGTCCCTGCGTCCTCCTCTTTGCGCCCCTTGGCTCGGTGGGGTCACATAGATGGCATGACAATCCTATTGTAAGTTTCAGCTTCTATGGCGAATAAACTTCTACCTCCAGGGCCTTACCCTGGTGTGCAACTGTTCCCAGTTGCGGATAGCCTGGCTCCCGGCGGCGGGAACGCCGCTTCTCCGGGGTAGGCCCGGACATGGAAACCACCCGGCTATAGGGCCAGCTGCCCAAGGTAGCCTGGTGTGGTGGCAGTAACAGGGGCCACAACAAGAGTGACGGGCCGAATATAGCCTTGACGCAGGCCCAGCCTCGTACCCCAGGGAGGTCCTTAGGGGGGAACGCCCTAAGTGGCTTTTCGTCCATTTTGGCCACTCAAAATGGACCCCAGCGGAGCGCGTCTCCCCTTGCCAGGGGAAGAGATACACCTGAGAAGCGGTAGAAGAAGCACTTTCTCTAGCTCAAAAAAGCAAAAAGTACGGCCAGATTTCTCTGACCGTACTTTCTCACTTGTTTGGGAATTAGCTGCGACGCTTACGCAGGGTTACAACAGCACCCATGCCAGCGGCGGACAGCACCAGGATGCTGAACATCAGGCCCAGCTGGGCATTGTCACCAGTCTGAGGCACGTTGCTCTCAGGCTTCTGGGTGGTCTGGGGCTTGTCGGTGGCCTGAGGCTCCTCAGTGGCCTCGGGGGTCTGGGAGGCCTCGGGCTTGTCGGTGGTCTCGGGAGCGCCACCGGCGGTGAGGCCGTTCATGGCGTCGCTCAAAGCGGCCACAGCGGCGTTCACGGTCGCCTGGTCGTCCTCGGTGAGGTCGGCGTTGGCCATCACAGCCTGAGCCTCGCTGAGGGCCTTCTGGAAGACGGCCACGGACTCGGCGGTGTAGCCGGTGAGGTCGATGCTCTCGGCCTTGCTGATCAGGTCTTCCAGGATGGACTTGTCAGCCTTGAAGCGCTGGGCCAGGATGGCATTCAGCAGGGCCTGGGCCACAGGCTGGATGTCCTCTTCCATGGCGTCGCCGTCAGCGGCCACGTCCTTGGCAGCAGCCAGGGCGTCCACCAGATCCTGCCAGTGGTCGGGCATGTACTTGTCCTCGTCGGGAATCATGCCATCAGCCTTGTTGATGAGCTGCTCCAGCATGGTCTTGTCGCCCTGTACCAGGCCCAGACCCCAGATGCCCTCCAGCAGGGCGTCCCAAGCGGTGTTCACCTCAGCCTGGGTGGCGTTGGGGTTGTCCAGCACGTTCTTGGCCTCGGTGAGAGCCTTCTCAAAGGCTGCCTTGGCGGTGTCGGTGACGCCCTCGGTGGACAGGGTCACAGCGTAGTCATAGGTCTTTTGCAGCAGGCTGGTGTTGGCGGTCTCACGGTTGATGGTGAAGGTGTCCACCACGCTCATGTCGCTGGTGCGGTAGGTGGTGATGGTGAAGGCGTCCTCAGACACGTCCACACGGGACACGTTGGGCACCCGCTCCTGGTTCTGGACGGCGGAGTACTCATACTTGGTGCTCTGGATGGTGTAGAACTTGGAGCCAGAGGCGGAGTTGGCGGTGACATACAGGATGCCGTCGGGGTTGGTGACGGACTCAGGGATGCCGTCGCCGTCCTGGTCGGTGTACTTGTCAGACTCGGTGATGGGGGTCAGGCCGTCCATCATGTAAGTACGCACATACACGTGGTCGTGGCCCATGAGCACCACGTCGATGTCCAGGTCCTCGAACACGGGCACCAGGGCCTCACGGCGCTGGAGGATGTCGCCATCCACGGCGTGGCTGGCCACGGAGTAGACGGAGTGGTGGAAGGTGACCACCTTCCAGTCCACGTCACCGGCCTCGGCGATGGCCTGCTCCATGAAGGCCTTGTGCTCGGCGGTGGACATGCTGTTGCTGTTCAGAGCCAAAAACAGGGTATTGTTGTACACAAACCAGTAGTTGCCGCCGGCGTTGGTGACGCCCAGCTCGGACTCGTTGGGCACGTTGAAGTGCTGGTCATAGGCGTTGCTGGAGGAGTCGTGGTTGCCCACGACGGTGGCCACGGGCAGGCTCAGCAGCTCGTCGTGGTCCAGGTAGCCGTTGTACTGGTCCTCGTTGGAGGCGGTGTTCACCTGGTCACCGGCGGAGAGGAGGAAGTCCACCCCGTCAAACTGGGTGCTGTCGGCGATGATGCCCAGGGTCTTGTCCCAGCCCCGGGTGTCGCTGTCGGCGTTGCCGCTGGCGCCAATCTGGGGGTCACCGGCAAAGGCAAAGGAGAACGCGCCGTTGGTGGCGGTGGTGAAGGTGGCCACGTCGGACTTCTCCTCCCCATTCACCAGCTGATAGGCGTAGACGGTGCCGGGCTCCAGGCCGGTGATGGTGGCCTGGTTGGACCACTTGCCGCTCTCGTTGGCGGGGGTGGAGGTGGCATCAAACTTGGCGGCGTTCTCGGGCATAGCGCCGTTCACCAGCTGGCTCTGCTTGGCCACCAGCACGTAGCCGGCCCCCTCCTGGGCGGCATACCAGGTGGCGTTCATCTGGGTGTTATTGGCGCCCACGCTCAGCAGCACGTCGGTGAAGCTGGTGCTGGCCAGAGTCTGGACCCCGCTGTTCTCCTGAGCGGTGACAGCGGTCTGGGTCTGGTCGGGGACGTTGGAGGTCTGAGCCAGAGAGGGCAGGGAGGCCAGCTGGAGCACCAGGCAGGTGCCGAGGACGCCGGAGATCACTTTCTTTGCGTTTTTGTGTAACATACTTTCTCTCCTTACTGACATTCTTACAATTTTATTGAGAAACCTGAGACAACTCAGGGGTTCTCCACTTGGGATACACTGCTGCCGAGACCAGGGAGGCCAGGGGGACGGTGAGGATGACGGCACAGGTGCCGCACAGGCCGTGGGCCATCTCCAGGGCGATGTAGTCGGAGTGGAGCAGCTGCACGGGGTCGGTGCCGTAGGTCATCAGCACCAGCAGGGTGGTGAGGGAGCCGCCGGCAAAGGCAAAAATCAGGGTGTTGCTCATGGTGCCGATCATGTCCCGGCCCATACGCAGCCCGGCCCGCCACAGTCCACGCCCGGTGATGTCCGGGTCGGCCAGGCGCACCTCCCACAGAGCGGACAGCAGAGACACCGCCACGTCCATCACGGCGCCCAGGGAGGCGATCATGGTGGCGGCAAAGAGCACCGTGGAGATGTTCAGGCCCGTGTTCTGGGCGGCCACCAACAGGTTTTCTGCATCGCCGCTCTTAAATCCGGACAGGTGGAGCAGCACGGAGAAGAGGAGAAACAGCCCACAGGCCACAAACTCGCCCGCCAGCACCACCCCGATGCCCAGCACCCCTCGGGGGGACAGGCCGTAGATGAGGAAGACGGTGACGGCCGTGGACACCAGCACCATGGCCAGCCCCGCCAGAATGGGGGAGCCGCCGGAGTAGATGACCGGCACGGTGATCTTCAGCAGGAACACCAGAGAGAAGGCCAGAGCCAGAGTGGCGTAAAAGCCCTTTTCCCCGCCCACCAGCAACATCAACAGCAGGAAGATGGCCACCGCCACCCCCAGGCCCACGCTGCGGTCGTACTGGTAGAGGGTGTAGTAGGGCTCTACGTTTTCCGGGGCGTCCACACACACCACCACCCGCATCCCTTCCCGGGCCAGGATGTTGTGGGTATTGGTGAGGTAGTTGGTGAGGGTGATCTGGGAGCCGTCTTTGAGCTCAATGGTGAGGGTCTGCTCCCCCAGCTGGGGGCCGCCCTTCAAATCGCTGGGGGTGAGGTCCTCCTCCACCACCTCCAGCACGGTGCCGGAGATATAGGAGACGGTGTCAGACACCAAGCTTTGAAAGGACACCGACACCGAGGGCATAACCGCCAGCACGGCGGTGACCAAACAAACGAAAATTGCCAGAATACGCTGCCCAAACCGGGGGCTTTGGATGATGTGCATGGGGAAACTCCTTCCTTGTCTGCGCTGTACATCATCCTACTCGCCTGGGGGCGGCAACCGCTATCTTGCGTCGGTAAAACCAATGTAAAGATCTTGCAAATTCAGAAAAATAGTTCCTAAATTCATTGATATAAATTGAAAAATCCAGGGAATGACAGTTTTCACCACCAAAATTCAAAAATTCGGGAATGGAACTGGGCAGAACCGCCAAGCCAGAGTTGGGGATTCTGACAATTTACACAAAAAACGAGTTCTATATATAAAGTGTATATACATCCCGCCCACAGGCGTGGTATCATGAGAGATAAACACCCAGAGGCCGGGGTACGGCCTCGCGGAGAGAAGAGAAAGGATGATACCATGCTGAAAAAATCCTTGAGTCTGCTGCTGGCAGGCGCCCTGACGGTATCCCTGGCCGTTCCCGCTGTGGCGGGCAACTCCCAGGCCCAACCCAAAAAGGACACCTCCTACGGCACCACCTACTATCTGGACGCCACCATTGGCAAGACCGACGGGGACGGCCTGACCCCGGCCAATGCCTTTGACAGCCTGGAGGACATCAACGCCAAGACCTTCCAGCCCGGAGACCAGATTCTCATCAAGGCCGGTACCCAGTATACCGGCACCCTGTGGCCCAAGGGCTCCGGCTGCGAGGGCTACCCCATTGTCATCGACATGTACGGCGAGGGGGACAAGCCCCTCATCGACGGCAACGGCGCCTACTTCATGCCCCAGGTCAAGGACTGGCAGGGCCCCTTCACTGGGGAGACCGGGGACCAGATCGGCGCTGCGGTGTACCTGTACAACCAGGAGTACATCGAGATCAACAACCTGGAAGTGAAAAACCAGGGGGACAACGTCAACCGGGACCGCAGCGGCATCCGGGTGGAGGGCTATGACTACGGGGTCATTGACCACATCTACATCCGCAACTGCTACGTCCACGACGTGCGGGGCTACAACGGCCAGGACGACATCTACCCCGTAGTGCCCACCAACCCCGACGGAAGCCCCACCGACGGCTTTACCGACGAGGACCAGACCAACCCCAACACCACCAACACCTTCTGGGGCGCTCGTACCACCCACCGCACCGGCGGCATCAACTTCGTCACCTACACCGCCCGGCTGCCGGAGAGCAAAAACGAGTTCAACGTCCCCGTGCAGGAGCTGGACGAGACCAAGCAGATCACCACCTTCAACGACATTCTCATTGAGAACAACACCGTGGAGAACTGCCAGGCCAACGGCATCACCACCACCAACGTCAAGGGCACCCTGGACGACGTGGCCTTCCGCCACACCAACGTGGTCATCCGGGGCAACGACATCCACAATGTCACCCGCTCCGGCATCATCCCCATCTACACCAACGGGGTGCTGGTGGAGTACAACAAGGTGGACACCTTCCAGAGCACCTACGAGGGCTATGGCTGCGGCATCTGGTGTGACCGGGCCAACGGCATGGTGTTCCAGTACAACGAGGTGTGCAATGGCGTCAACGGCAACGACGGCATGGCCTTCAACCTGGACGACATGACCCGGGACGGCGTCATCCAGTACAACTACACCCACGACAATTACGGCGGCGGCTACATGCTCCACGTCCGCCAGAACTCCTATAACCGCAACAACACCATCCGCTTCAACCTGTCGGTGAATGACAGCGGGGTGTTTACCGCCCACAACGCCCAGATCGTGGCGGTGGGTGAGACCTCTACCACCAAGCTGGAGAGCGCCAAGGTGTACAACAACACCTTCCTGTCCAACAAGGACTGCCACGCCGTGTACCAGGGAGACGAGGTGGACTACACCAACAACATCTGGTACTTCACCAACTCCGCCGTGGCCAATCGCAAGGACTGCTTCTACCCCGGCGCCAACTCCTCCTTTGACAACAACGTGTACATCGGCTGTGTGGCCCCCACGGATGCCAACCAGCACACCGACGATCCCCAGTTTGTGGGCGGGTCCAACCTCTTTGGCCTGAACCGGGACCAGGCCCTGGTGAATGCCTCCCTCACCGCCAACTCCCCCTATGTGGGTGCTGGCGTGGCGGTGGACAACAACGGCGGCCAGGACATTCTGGGCGGCAGCCTGGATACCCTGAACCTGGGCGCCATCGCCGGAGCCGGCCACCAGGCCGCGGCCGTGTCCCAGACCTACACCCCCAACGAGGTCACCAAGTACCTCTCCGACGGCACCCAGCAGACCCAGGTCATCAATGAGACCGTGTCTGAGTCCAACACCAAGTGGGTCAACACCACCTTCAACTCCAAGAGCGTCATCTACACCAAGAAAGAGGGCAACTACCTGGAGTTTGACATGGTGGGCACCGGCGGCACCTTCACCCTCAAGCGGGGCGGCGGCGCCGGCAACGTGAAGCTGGTGGCGTACCAGGACGGCCAGGAAGTGAAGTCCGTCACTGTGAACACCTACAACGCCACCGCCGACACCATCACCGTGGACGACTTCGCCCAGCTGTCTGAGACCAACGAGGCCTACACCATCCGCGTCTACAACGCCGAAAACGGCAAGGCCGCCAACTTCGTCTCCTTCACCACCAATGTGGCCCAGACCACCCAGCCCGGCTGCGACAACGACGCCATCGCCGGTGTGGTAGTGGAGCAGCCCATGGCTCAGGTCATCCCCTACGGCAAGACCTCCGTGTCCGTGGACCTGGCCTCCCACGTGTATTTCCGCACCTGCCAGGCCCAGCAGCCCCAGGCCACTGTGACCTACACCGCCAACAACGGGGCCACCGTGGAGGGCAACACCGTCACCTTCCCCGCCCCCGGTGACTACACCGTCACCGCCCAGGCTACCTACAATAATGTGACCGTCACCGACACCATCACCGTCTCCGTCACCCAGGGTGAAGAGCCCCAGGTGAACGTCCCCGCCGTGGACACCCGCGCCCTCACCGGGCTCATTGCCGCCTGCGAGGGTCTGGACCTGACCATGTATCAGGAGACCCGTCAGGACGTGTTCCAGCAGACCCTGGCCCAGGCCAAGGCCCTGCTGGAGGGCGAGGGCTACACCCAGGCCCAGGTGGACGAGATGGTGACCCTGCTCACCACCGCCAAGAACGGCCTGTCCCTCACCCGTGTCAACGCCGAGGACAGCGTGGTGGTGAAAAACGGCAACTGGGTGAACCTGTCCGACGCCACCCTGGACGGCGGCAAAGCGCTCAAGTGCTCCAACGCCAATGAGTCCATGACCGTGGACTTCTTCGGCAACCAGGTTCAAGTCTACGGCCGCAAGGCGGTGGGCGTGGCCATCATGACCTTCACTGTCACCCGCCTGAGCGACAATGAAGTGGTGCACACCCAGACCGTGGACGGCTACAACGCTGAGAAGCTGGACCAGCAGGAGCTATTTGCCTGGACCGGTGAGACCAACGACCAGTACCGCCTGACCATCACCAACACCGGAACCGACAACGAGAACGCCAACAACAGCTACAACGTCATCATCGACTTCCTCACCTTCGGCTGTGACCAGGCCCAGCTGGCCGACCTCACCGCCCTGGTCGCTGCCCTCACCAAGGCCGACGGCCTCAACAGCGCCGACTACACTCCCGAAGCCTGGCAGGCCGTGGAGGCCGCAGCCCTGGCCGGACGCCGGGTGTATGTGGACGCCACCGCCACCCAGGCCCAGGTGGACGCCGCTGCCGCCGCCCTCAACGAGGCCATGGACAACCTGTCCGGGGAGCCTGAGGAGCCCGCCTTCACCGGCCTGCTGGAGAAGGTCTATGCCGAGGTTGCAGCTCAGGACTACTCCAACCTCATCGACTCTGCCAAGGCTTACTACGAGAAGGCTCTGGCCGATGCCAAGGCCATTCTGGCCAATCCCAGCGCCTACACCCAGGCTCAGGTGGACGAGGTCACCGACCGCCTGTTCATCGCCAACGCCATGCTGGGTTGGGAGAAGGGCGATCCCACTATGCTCCAGCTGCTGGTGGACCGTGCCAACCAGATGATTGCCAATCAGGACAAGTATGTCACGGATACCTGGCAGCAGCTGGTGGACGCTCTGGCTGTGGCTGAGGAGACTCTGGCCAATGCCAGCGACACCATGCAGGGCCAGATGGACGAGGCCGCTGACGCGCTGCTGGACGCCATCCTGGCCCAGCGCTATAAGGCAGACAAGTCCATCCTGGAAGACCTGATCGGCAAGGCCGAGAGCATCGACCTCACCGGCTACACCGCCGAATCCGTGGCCACCTTCCGCACGGCTCTCCAGAACGCTCAAGCTGTCATGGCCGACGAGACCCTCACCGAGGACGACCAGGCTACCGTGAACGCCGCTGTGGCTGCCCTCAGCGACGCCATGAACGGCCTCACCGCTGGTGGCGCTCCCGAGACCACGGACCAACCCGAGGCCTCCCAGGCTCCTGAGGCTACTGACAAGCCTGAAGCCTCTCAGACTCCTGAGGCCACCAACCAGCCTCAGACCACCGCCAAGCCCCAGGCCACTCAGAAGCCTGAGAGCGTGCCTCAGACTGGCGACCAGTCTCAGCTGCTGGTGTACGTGGCCGCTCTGGCCTCTGCGGTGCTGCTGCTGAGCACTGCCGTGGTGGTACGCAAGCAAACCCGTCGCTAAACTCCAAATCATAAAAAAGTACGGTCAGCAATGAACTGACCGTACTTTTTTGCTGTTTTCGAACTTAGACAGAACGTGTTCCCTTCTCCGATTTCCCCGGCGGAAACCAGCGCCCTTCCAGGGACGCTCCGCTGGGCCCCCTTTCTCAGCGATGAGAAAGAGGGGAAAGAATCGCCAAAGGCGGGGCCTTCCCCCGCCTTGTGGAATCCACCCCGCGGTACTGAGTGGAAGGTGCAGTGTTCTGTGTTCGGCCCTTGGAGTGGTTCATGTCACATAGATGGCGTGGACATGCTACAGAAAGTACCTGTTCCTCTGTGTAGTTGTACTTCTACCGCCAGGGCCTTACCCAGGTGTGCAACTGTTCCCAGTTGCCGGGGGCCTGGCTTTCGGCGGCGGGAACGCCGCTTCTCCGGGGGAGGCCCGGAGGTGGAAACCGCCTGGTTGTAGGGCCAGCTGCCAGGTTAGCCTGGTGTGCTGGCAGTGGCAGGAGCCACAGCAAGGGTGACGGGCCGACCATAGACTTGACGCAGTTCCAGCCTCGTACACCAGGGAGGTCCTTAGGGGGGAACGCCCTAAGTGGCTTTTCGTCCATTTTGGCCAGTCAAAATGGACCCCAGCGGAGCGCGTCTCCCCTCGCCAGGGGAACGAGGTGAAGCCTGAGAAATTGGAGAAAGCTCCCTATAAAGAAAAAAGTACGGCCAGATTTCTCTGACCGTACTTTCTTGTTTTATCAGGGGCTTAGCTGCGCCGACGACGCACCGTCACCACAGCCGCCAGCCCGGC
>NZ_NFKO01000039.1:0-15047 GCF_002160435.1 Pseudoflavonifractor sp. An176
GCCAGCTGCCCAGAGCAGCCTGGTGTGGTGGCACGACTAGGTGCCACAGCAAGGGTCACGGGCCGAACACCAGCTTGACGCAGTTCCAGCCTCGTACCCCAAGGGGGTATTTAGGGGGGAACGCCCTAAGCGGGTTTTGGTTTCTTTTGCCCGTTCAAAAGAAACCCCCAGCGGGAAGCGCGTCTCCCCTCGCCAGGGGAATAAGAATACGCCTGAGAAATCATTGCGCACACAAAAAAGAGCCAACACAGGCCCAAATGGTCTGTATTGGCTCTCGTTTGTGTTTTAGCGATTTTCCAGGGGCACATAGTCCCGCATGGGGCACACCGCCTTGTAGGCGGGACGGATGATGCGGCCGGAGGGGTTGTAGACCTCCTCCACCCGGTGGGCACACCAGCCCACAATGCGGGCGATGGCAAACAGGGGGGTGTACAGCTCGGGGGGAATGCCCATCATCTTGTACACCAGGCCGGAGTACAAGTCTACGTTGGCGCACATGACCTTGTTCTGGCCGGTGACCCGGTGGAAGACCTCGGGGGCCAGCTTTTCCACCCGTTCAAACAGCTCCAGCTCCTCCACAAAGCCCCGCTCTTCCGCCACTTCCCGGGCAAACCGTTTGAGCATCACGGCACGGGGGTCGGAGAGGGTGTAGATGGCGTGGCCCATGCCGTAGATGAGTCCCGAGCGGTCTCCCGCCTCTTTCTTGAGAATCTTCTCCAAGTAGGCGGCCACCTCGTCGTCGCTGGACCAGTCCTTCACGTCCCGCTCAATGTGGCCGAACATCTCCATGACCTTCTTGTTGGCGCCGCCGTGCCGGGGGCCTTTCAGAGAGCCTACGGCAGCGGCAATGGCGGAATAGATGTCCGTGCCGGAGGAGGAGAGGACACGGCAGGCGAAGGCGGAGTTGTTGCCGCCGCCGTGGTCCATGTGCAGCACCAGACACAAATCCAGCAGCCGGGCCTCGGCCTGGCTGAACTTCTTATCCGGGCGGATGGAGCACAGGAAGTTCTCCGCCACGCTCAGCCCATCCTGGGGCCGGTGGAGCACCAGGGACTCATTGTCGAAGTAGTGGCGCTTACAGGCGTAGGCGTGGGCCACAATGACGGGGAACCGGGCAATGAGCTGGATGGCCTGGAACAGCTCCACGTCCAGGTTGTTGTTGTCCGGGTCCGGGTCATAGGAGTATAGGGACAGGGTGGAGCGGGCCAGCTTGTTCATCAGGTCCCGGCTGGGCCCCTTCAAAATCATGTCCTCGGTGAATCCGGGGGGCAGATTGCGGTAGTGGTTGAGCATACCCTGGAAGGTGGACAGCTCCTCCTTGGAGGGCAGGGAGCCGAAGAGAAGCAGATAGGCGGTCTCCTCGTAGCCGAAGCGGCCCTCCTTCAAAAAGCCCTCAATGAGCTCACACACGTCAATGCCGCGGTAGATGAGCTGGCCGGGGGCGGGGACACGCTCGCCGTCCTGGAGGTAATAGCCCCGGACGTTGGCGATGTTGGTGATGCCCGCCATGACACCGGTGCCGTCAGCGTTGCGCAGCCCCCGCTTTACCCCGTACTTCTCATACAGAGAGGCAGGGATTTGGTGCTGAGGAGCATACTCGCTGCATATATGTTGAAGGAAGGACAGGGAACGTCCATCCATGAGGTCGAAGGAATTGATGGAATACATGGTGCACCTCCTAAATCGCCGGGGGGGTGGAAGGACCCGGAATGGGCCTCGGGCGGTTTCTATTCAGTATAGCGTATTAAAGTGCAACAGTCAAGACGAAACGAGGAGGAGAGGCACGTGGGACGATGGCCCATTGACCGGGAGGCCACCCGGATTTTTGCCGCAGGAGTGCTGATGGGGGTCGCAACCCTGTTTTTATTTCCACTTTTGGCCCTGGGACAGGCTGAGGGAGAACAGGGCCTGTTGGAGACCCTGCCCGCCAATCCCACCCCGGTGGTGTCCCAGACCGCCCAGGCAGAGGAGACTTGGGACAACCGCCAGAAGGTCCGGGTGCTGGTGGGGGAGGGGAAGGTAGAGGAGATGACCATGGCCGACTACCTGTGGCGGGTGGTGGCTGCCGAGATGCCCGCCTCCTTTGAGCCCCAGGCCCTGCGGGCCCAGGCGGTGTGCGCCCGTACCTACTCCCTGTGGAAGATGGGTGCCAACGCCCATAAGGACCAGGAGGCGGACATCTGCGCCGACTCCGGGTGCTGTCAGGCCTACATAGACCCCCAGAAGGCCAAAGAGAATTGGAAAGACAACGCCCAGAGCTACACCGAGAAGATCACCCAGGCGGTGTCTGACACCGCGGGCCAGGTGATGACCTACGACGGCAAGCCCATACAGGCGGTGTTCTTCTCCTCCTCCACCGCCTCCACCGAGGACGCCCAGGCGGTGTGGGGCAACAGTCTGCCCTACCTGGTGTCCGTGTCCAGCCCCGAGGGGGAGGAGGTGCCCAACTACTACTCCACCGTCACCCTCACCCGGGAGGAGGTGGAGAAGAAGGTGAAGGAGGCCTACCCCGATGCCGATCTGTCCGGGGACCCGGCGGGGTGGCTATCCGGCATGACCCTCACCGCCTCCGGCCGGGTAGGGAGCATGAAGGTGGGGGGCGTGGAGATGTCCGGGGGTGCGGTGCGCACCCTGTTCGGCCTGCGCTCGGCCTGCTTCCAGGTCACCTATCAGGAGAACAAATTTACCTTTTCCGTCACCGGGTACGGCCACGGGGTGGGCATGAGCCAGTACGGGGCCAACGCCATGGCCAAGGAGGGGAGCGGGTGGGAGGACATTTTGACCCACTACTACACCGGGGTGACCCTTGAGGCGAAAAGCTGAAAATAGCCTGTTGCAACCAGAGCAACAGGCTATTTCCATAGGAGAGGGAGGGAAGATTATTCCTCTGCGGCTTTGTTGAAGCGAGAGGACTTGGACATGATCAGGGTGATGATAAAGGCGGACACCAGGGAGATGAGCACGCCGATGATGCAGTTGACCATGCACTGGGGCAGCACGCAGATGAAGCCGATGAGGCCAGCGGCGCCCGGAGAGATATTGACCACGTTGGTCAGGGTGACGTAGGCGCAGCCCAGGGCAGAGCCCAGCATGGCGCTGTAGAAGGGGTAGCGCAGTTTGAGGTTGACGGCGAACATGGCGGGCTCAGTGATGCCCAGCAGAGCGGAGACGCCAGCGGTACCGGCCATGCTCTTGAGCTTTTTGTCCCGGGAGCGCAGCATCACACACAGAGCTGCGCCGCCCTGGGCCACGTTGTTGCAGCAGGCAATGCCCATCAGGAAGGAGCCGCCAGCGGCGATGAGCTGGATCTCAATGGGCAGCAGGCTGTGGTGCATGCCGGTGAGGGTGAGGGGGGCGTACAGCAGACCGAAAATCATGCCGCCTACTACGCCCAGGGTGTCGTGGAGCCACAGCAGGCCGGTGGTGAGCAGGTCGCCGGCGGTGCGCATGATGCCACCCACCACGGTGAAGGTGAGAAAGCCGGTGATCAGGATGGTCAGCATGGGGGTGAGCAGGTTGTCCAGGGCCTCGGGAATGACCTTGTGCAGCCGCTTCTCGATCCAAGCCAGGATGAAGGAGGCGGCCAACACCGGCAGGACGGTACCCTGATAGCCCACCTTCTCGATGGCCAGACCGAAGATGTTCCAATAGGGGATGGTGCCCTCGGTGACGGCGGTACCATAGCTGTAGGCGTTGAGCAGGTCACCGGAGACCATGATCATGCCCATGACAGCGCCCAGATAGGGGTTACCGCCAAACATTTTGGTGGCGGAGAAGCCAATCAGGATGGGCAGGAAGGCGTAAGCCGCACTGGCGAAAGTATTGATCATGGAGGCCACGTCGGCCAGGTTGGGGTAGGCCTGGACCAGAGACTGGTCGGGGAAGAACAGGCCGGTGGCGGTGAGCACGTTGTTCAGGCCCATGAGCAGACCGCTGGCCACCAGGGCGGGAATCAGGGGGACAAACACGTCGGACAGGGCTTTGATGAGCCGCTGCACCGGGTTCATTTTCTGGTCAGCGTCCTTTTTGACCTCGCTTTTGCTGGCCTCAGACAGCTGCGCCTCCTGGATGAAGCGCTTGTACACCTCGTCCACGGTGCCGCTGCCGATGATGACCTGGAACTGCCCGCCGCTGGCAAACTGGCCCTTCACCAAATCCAGCTTGAGGATCTCTTCCACGTTGGCTTTGCTTTCGTCTTTCAGCACCAGGCGCAGACGGGTGGCGCAGTGGGCTGCGCTGACAATGTTCTCTTTGCCGCCTACCAATTCCAGCAGCTGTTGCGCTGTGGACAGGTAGCTCTCTTCCTTGGTCATAGGGATTCCTCGCTTTCTTGAATTTGATATATTGCCGCCTCGTAGGGGCGGAGAGATACATGGGTTAAATCCCGGAGTTCCGGCTGGGAGTAGTTGGACAAAATGGCCTTGCCCTGTCCGGGGTAGGAGAAGGATGCGGTGGTCTGGTGGAAGTTGCACAGGATGAGCCAAGTCTCTCCCTGCCAACGGCGTAGGTAGGCGTACACGTCCGGGTCCTGGGGGCAGAGCAGTTCATAGCTGCCCTGGGTGAGGATGGGGGCGTGTTTGCGCAGAGCCACCAGCTTTTGATAGTAATAGAAGATGGAATCGGGGTCATCCAGAGCTTGTTGGGCGTTGATGTGGGTGTAATTGGGGTTGACCGGGAACCAGGGGGTGCCGGTGGTAAACCCGGCCTGGGGCTCCTGGGACCACTGCATGGGGGTGCGGGCGTTGTCCCGGGCCTTGGCCCGCAGAGAGGTGAGAATCTCCTCTTCGGAGAAACCCGCTGCCCGCCGCTCCCGGCAGATGTTGCGGCTTTCGATGTCGGTGAAATCATCGGGGGAGGCAAAGGGCATGTTGGTCATACCCAGCTCTTCCCCCTGATAGATGTAAGGGGTGCCCTTCATGCCGTGGAGTACTGTGGCCAGCATTTTGGCCGATTCCACCCGATATGCCCCGTCGGTACCCCAGCGGGAGACGATGCGGGGCAGGTCGTGGTTGCTCCAAAATAGGCTGTTCCAGCCGTGGCCGTCCAATTCCTTTTGCCACTTGGTGAACACCGCCTTCAAATCGGGCAGTTCCAGGGGCTTGAGGTCCCAGCGGTGGCCTCCGGGCTGCTTGTCCAGCTGAATCTGCTCAAATTGGAAGATCATGCTCAGCTCGTGGCGGTCCGGGTCGGAGTAGAGCCGCCCGATGTCCGGGGTGGCGCCCCAGCACTCGCCCACCGTCAGTAGGTCGTGTTTGCCGAAGGTCTCCCGGTTCATCTCCTGGAGATATTCGTGGAGCTTGGGGCCGTTTTCCCGGATACCCTGGTCGGGGTCCTTGCCAATGAGGTCGATGACGTCCATGCGGAACCCGCCGATGCCCAGGTCGATCCAGAAATTCATCATCTTCCAAATCTCCTGACGCAGCCGGGGATTGCTCCAGTTGAGATCCGGTTGCTTTTTACCGTAAAAATGAAGGTAATATTCCTGGGTCTCCGGGTCGTACTCCCAGGCGCTGCCCCCAAAGTTGGAGGATAAATCGTTGGGAGGGCCTCCGTCCTTCCCAGGCCGCCAGATGTAAAAGTCCCGGTAGGGGTTGGTCTTGCTGCTGCGGGACTGCTGAAACCAGGTGTGCTCGTCGGAGGTATGGTTGACCACCAGGTCCATGATGACCCGCATGCCCCGTTGGTTGCACTGGTCCAGCAGCTGTTTCATGTCCTCCATGGTGCCGTATTCGGGCTGAATGTTGTAGTAGTCGGAGATGTCATATCCGTTGTCTGCGTTGGGAGAGCAGTACACGGGACTCAGCCACAGTACGTCCACACCCAGTTGTTCCAAATACCACAATTTTGACCGAATACCGTTGAGGTCACCCACACCGTCCCCGTTGCTGTCACAGAAGCTACGGGGGTAAATCTGATAGACGACACTGTTTTTCCACCAGTTCTGTTCCAAATTTATCCCGCTCTCTTGTTGGATTTTTGTGAACATAGTATAATATAAGGAGCCTGGCAATACTTCCACAATATTGCCTGAAAATAACACAATATTTCGATTATAAAGGGAGGGCTCACCCATGTCCGTGGATCTTCAGGAAAAACAAACCCATGGCACCACCTTTTATCCTCTCCACGTCTACTCCCACCACGATAAGGACGGCTTTTACAGTGTGGCCACCCACTGGCACGAGGAGTTGGAGTGGATTTATGCGGAAGTGGGGGTGCTGGAGTTGATGGTGCACGGGAAACCCTATACCTTGCAGGCGGGGGAGTTCTGCTTTGTCAATGCCGAGGAGCTCCACGAGATTCGTTCGGAAGGGGAGTCGCTGCACCATGCCATCGTGTTTCGGGCAGAATTTCTGGATTTTGAGCGGTACGACACCTGTGAGCACCAGTTTATCCGGCCCATCACCAACCGAACCCTGGCCTTCCCCACCCTGTCCCGGGATTTGCCCCAGGAGACCCGGGAGAAGGTGGGGCAGTGCCTGCGGGAGGTCATCACCTGCTACCATGGCAAGCCCCCGTGCTACGCCCTGCACATCAAGATTTTGATTTTCCAGGTGCTGGAGCTGCTGTATCAGGCCCAGGCCTTCACCGATGTGGCCCACTCCACCCGGGAAGAGGAGACCTGGACCAAGCTCAAGCGGGTCATGCGCTACATGAAGGACAATCATGCCCAACCGCTGACGTTGCAGGAGCTGGCCCAGCAGGCGTATTTGAGCCCGGCGTACTTCTGCCATTTTTTCCACAAGGCCACGGGAATGTCCCCCATCGCCTTTTTAAACAGTTATCGCATCCAGCGGGCGGCTCAGATGCTGGCTGAGCAGGACACCTCCATTGGTCAAATCGCCATGGAGGTGGGCTTTGACAACCAGAGCTACTTCATCCGGAAATTCCGGGAGTATAAGCGGGTGTCGCCCCGGGAATACCGCCGCCAAGTGCGGCAGAGCTGAGGGGACAGGTTACCCCTCCACCTTTTGGAATATGGAGATGACGCTGACAAAGTCTTGGCGCACGGGGGCATCGCTGAGCCCGGCGTACATCAGCTCATCCCCGCCAAAACACACCCCGTCGGCCTGTCTGCGATAGGTGGCTTCGGGGTCCAGACCTTGCAGATGTACCACGGTGGTGCGCCGCAGGGGGTCGGCCAGCACCCGGTACTGGCAGCACACCACGGTGTTGCCATCCTGAGAGACCACGTTCCACCCACTGTCGTTGTGTCGCTGGGGGCTGAGCAGACGGTAAAAGGTACCGTGCTGTACCGTCTCCCGCAGGGCCTTGTAGGTGCGAATTTGCTCTTTCACCTCCGCCTGCTCCTCCGGGGTCAGGGTACGGATATCCATTTCATAGCCCAGGTTGCCCCCCAGAGCCGCAGCAAAGCGGGTTTGCAGGGAGGTCACCCGCCCGGTCTGATGGTTGGGCACGGCGGACACATGGCAGCCCATGGTGACGGGGGGGAAGAGCAGGCTGGTGCCAAACTGAATCTGGAGCCGACACACTGCGTCGGTGTTGTCGCTGGTCCAGGTCTGGGGCATGTAGTGGAGCATCCCGGCGTCAAACCGTCCGCCGCCGCTGGAACAGCCCTCAAAGAGCACCTGGGGGAAGCGCTGGTTCAGCTGCTCCAGCACCCGGTACAGGCCCAGCATGTATCGGTGGGACAGCTCCCGCTGCCGCCTGGCGGGCAGCCAGGCCGAGCCCAGGTCGGTGATGTGTCGGTTCATATCCCACTTGACGTAGCTGGCGCCGGTCTCGGTCAGCACCGCCGACACCGCTTCCACCAGGTAGTCCTGCACGGCGGGGTTGGACAGGTCCAGCACCAGCTGGGAGCGGCTGAGCACCGGGTCATAGTAGGGGCTGCGGATGACCCAATCCGGGTGGCTGCGGTACAAATCGCTGTCATAGCTCACCATTTCCGGCTCAAACCAGATGCCAAACTCCACCCCGGCCTCCCGCACGCCTTGGGCCAGGCGGCCCAGACCGTGGGGGAATTTCACCGGGTCTGCCACCCAGTCGCCCAGGGCCCGGCGGTCATCCATCCGGTTTTTGAACCAGCCGTCGTCCAGCACAAACAGCTCCATGCCCAGTTGGGCCGCCTGTTTGGCCAGGGAGAGGCACTTTTCCTCGTCAATGGAGAAGGTAAAGGCCTCCCAGCTGTTGAGCAGGATGGGGCGCACCCGGTCCCGCCAGGGGCCCCGGCACAGCCGTTGGGCGTACAGCCGGTGGAAGGTGTGCGACATGCCGTTGAGGCCCTGCTGGGAGTAGACCAGCACGCACTCGGGGGAGACAAACCGCTGCCCCGGCTCCAGGGTCCAGCCGAAGGTCAGGGGATTCATCCCCATCTGCACCCGCACGCCGCCGTATTGGCCCATCTGTACCACACCTTGGAAGTCCCCGCTGTAGACGAAGTTCACCGCCCATACCCAGCCATGGGTCTCGTCGGTCTGGGGGTCGGTGAGCACCACGCAGGGGGTCTGCTGGGGGCTGCTGGCCCCCCGGCAGCTGTCCAACACCACGGAGTCGGCGGTGAGGGGGCGGCGGCTGACCACTTTCTCCATCAGATGGGAGCCGGACAGGGTGAGCAAGTCGTAGTTGTTCCCAGGCAGGTCCAGGCTCATGGCCATCAGCCGCTCCAGCCACAGGGCTTCCCTCCCGCCGTTTACCACCTCCACATGGCGGCAAATGGCGTCCAAATCCCGGAATATGGTGTAAAACAGCTGGATTTGCGCCCCGGTGTGGGCATCTGCCAGACGCACCACCAGGGTCTGGGCCTCCTGTGGCTGCTCCACATAGGTGGCGGGCAGGCCAGGAAGGGGCGGTTTGCCCGGCAGAATCTCATATCCCTGGTATAAAAAGCGGGTCACCCGCCGACCGTCGGCGGTCTCAACGGCATAGGCCGGGGAGCGGAAGTCGCCCTGATTCATGCCGGGATACTCTTGGGGCAGGGTGTCCAGGGAGAAGCGCTTGTCCTGGGAATCCGGGTTGGAGCAAAAGCCCCGGTCAAAATAGGCGGGGCGGGCGCTGCCCTGGCAGCGGCGGAGATGGCGGCCAAAATATCGGCTCTCCAGATACCCCTCCTTGACCACACCAAAACAGTAGGTGATGCGACCATTGTCCAGGTAAAATGCATTTTCTTGTGCATCGAATCGAATCATAGTTGGTTCACCTTCTTCTAAAATCATATTATATTCTTATTTTTCTGTTGGTAAATGGTAAGAGCGTGGTTATGATGGTAAAATATTGACATAACAAGTTCCCTGTGCCACAATGGGGACACGCCATCATACAGGAGGGGATGACCATGTATCCACTGCAACACAAATCCATAGGCTTTCGCTTTTCCTCCGACCTGTCTCTGCTCACCCTGCGTGGGATGGGGCTGCAGCGGGTGGACAGCCACAGCTATTGCTGGGACAACCGGGAGCGGCGGGACGAACACTGCCTCATCCAGTTTTGCGTGGAGGGGGAGGGGACCGTGGTGGTGGATGAGATGGAGTATCCCGTCCGCCCTGGGGAGGCCTTTTTGGTGGATATCCCCGGAAACAACCGGTATTTTTTGCCCCAACATGCCAGCGATTGGGAGTTTTTCTTCTTTGAGTTCAGCAAGGAGTGTCTGCCCTTGCTGCGCAGTCTGTACGGCCACACCGGCCCGGTGGTGTGGGTGGGGCTGGATACCCCTCTGGCCCGGCAGATGGAGCAGCTGTACTGCTACGGTGTGGAACAGGGCATGGGCACCCAGTACGAAAATTCCCGCCTGGCCTATGAGCTTTGGATGAACCTCATGGAGTGCGCCCTGGCAGGAGCCAAGGAGGAGCGGTCCAAGGTGGATGAGGCCAGGGCCTACATCGACCAGCACTACGCCCAGGAGAGTCTGAATCTGGACGAGATTGCCCAGCATGTGGGGCTGTCCAAGTACTATCTGTGCAAGGAGTTTCACCGCACCTTTGGCACCACGCCGGGGAAATACATCCGGGAGGTGCGCATTGCCAAGGCCTGTGCGCTGCTGTTGACCCATCAGGATTGCACCATGGAGGAAATCGCCCACCGGGTGGGATACGCCAATAACAACTACTTTGGGAAGGTATTTCGGGCAGAAAAAGGACTGCCCCCCGATCAATACAAGAGGCAGTCCTCGCATTATGATATGGTTCGTACCGTGTACCACCGCCCCAAGCTCAGGGCGGAAGGGGGCATCAGCCCAGAATCAGCCACAGCACCAGCAGCACCGCCAAAAACGCCACATTGAGGGCGGTGAACTGGCCCAGGTACTTCCCCTTTTTCTCGGGGAAGGTGCGGGCGATGTATTTATAGGAGATCAGACTGGCCATGGAGGCGATGAGGGTACCCAAACCGCCCAGATTCACACCCAGCAGCAGCCCAGCGCCGTTGTCCGTGAACCCGGACAGGAGCAGGGCGGCGGGGACGTTGGAAATAATCTGGCTGGCCACCACGCCGCACAGCACCTCCTGGCCCTGGATGAGGGACTGGAAGAGGGAGGTGAGGGCGGGAATGCGGCCCAGATTGCCCACAAAGAGGAAGAAGCCCACAAAGGTGGCCAGCAGGGCGTAGTCCACGTGGAGCAGCACCTGTTTGTCTGCCATCAGCACCACAATCAGCACCAGGGGGCACAGCACGTACAGGGGCACCGCTTTGGCTACGCCACCCAGACACAGGGCGAAGAGCACCCCGTAGGCGGCCACCCGGGCCCCGGACAGGGGCGGCACCTCCCCGGACACCTGGGGCACCTCCAGGGACTGGGAGGGGCGTACCATCAAAAACACCGCCAGCAGCACCAGGCAGGCCCCGGCATAGGGGAGCACGGTGGCGAAAAAGGACCCCAGGTCCATCTCATAGCAGGAGTACAGGTACAGGTTTTGGGGATTGCCGATGGGGGTGGCCATGCTGCCCAGGTTGGCGGCGATGGTCTGCATCACCACCACCGGCACCACTCGCTGGGTCTGGCCTGCCAGGGCCAGCACCTCCAATGCGAAGGGGACAAAGGTGATGAGGGCCACGTCATTGGTCACCGCCATGCTCACAAAGAAGGGCAGCAGGATGAGCACCCCTTCCAGCTGTCGGGTGGTGTGGGTGCGCTCCAGCATGGCCCGGCCCAGGCGGAAGAACAGGCCTTGACGCTGGAGTCCCCCCATCACTGCCATGAGGGCAAAGAGCATCCCCAGGGTGTGCAGGTCCACATAGTCGATATATTGGGCATCGGGGGGGACGAGAACAGCGGTGACCAGGGCCAAGACCCAGGCCACACACAGCACCGTCTCCCCACGCAGCCATTGCAGCATTCGCTTCACAGTCAAACACGCTCCTTTTTGCGTCTGACATGGTAGCACAGGCGGAGCGAAAATGCAATGTTTTCCAGGTGGAAAAGAGAAGAAACCGAAAATATTTGTCAAAGATTGAAAAAGATTGTCTATCGTGGTAAAGTGTAGACAATAAAACCCTCACCACTGGGTGAGGCGAGAAGAGAAATGAGGGGATAGCCATGGCAGAACCCAAGCGGCTGGCTCCCAAGGAGCCAGGGGTGTTTTCAAAATGGAAGGAAACGTGCAAAGAGAAGTGGAAACATGTGCAACTTCCATCCATTCGGGTTCCCAAGCCCCAGGTCTCCTCTGAACCCAAAACCCAGACCCGTCGGCGGCGGGTGAGCGGGTCGCCCCTTCGGTCGGCGGTGAGCCTGCCGCTGATGCTGCTCTACCACGAGGTGTTGCTGCGGCTGTTTGACGGGGACAGCACCTTTTTCGACCTGGGGCTGCTGCGTATTTTCCTGTTCTCCCTGGCGGCGGGGCTGGCCGTCTTTCTGGTGTTGGACCTCATTCCCAACCGGAAAGTGTCCCGCATTCTGGGCGGCGTGCTGGTGGCAGGGTGGACGGTGTTCACCTGCGTGGAGTACTGCTGCAAGAGCTTTTTCAAGATCTATTTCGGCCTGGGATACATGCAGGGCATGGCCGGACAGGTGGTGGGGGACTTCAGTGGCACCATGGTGGAGGTGGTGCTGGCTCGCATCCCATTCATCCTGCTCTCCCTCATTCCCTTTGTAATCTATCTGCGCATGTGCTCTGTTATCCTCTACGAAAAGGGTCAGCGGGCCCCGGTGCGGGTGATGCTGGCGGGGCTCATGGTGGTACTCCAGCTGGTGGGGGTGCTCACCGCCCGGCTGGGGGCTGAAAAAAACTATTATACCTACGATTTCTCGGTGAATACGTCGGTGCCTCACTTCGGGCTGCTGACCACATTGCGCCTGGAGCTGGGTTACGCCATCACCGGCATCCCGGAGACTCCTCTGGATATCCTGCTCCCCTATGACCCGCTGCCCACCGCCACCCCGGCCTCCAGCCCGGAGCCTGGGGCCAGCCAGGCCCCCACCGGGGACAACGTGTTGGACATCGACTTTGAGGCTCTGGCGGCGGGGACTGACGACGAGACCCTGAAGGCCATGCACCAGTTCTTTGGGGCCAAGAGTCCCACCAATAAAAATGCGTACACCGGGTATTTTCAGGGGAAAAACCTCATTTTGATCACTGCCGAGGCCTTCTGTCCCTATGTCATCGACCAGGAGCTTACCCCCACTCTGTACAAACTGTCCCACGAGGGCTTTGTCTTTGAAAACTACTACCAGCCCGACTGGACCCAGTCCACCACCGGGGGCGAGTTTGCGGTGATGACCGGGCTCATTCCCACCTGGATTGGGGGCAGCGAGCTGTCCTTCCGGGTCAGCGCCAAGGATGCCATGCCCATCGCCTTGGGGTGGCAGTTTCAAAAGCTGGGCTATGACACCCTGGCCTACCACAACAACACCTATACCTACTACGGCCGGGACGAGACCCACCCCAACCTGGGGTATGAGTATCACGGCATCGGCAACGGCCTGGAGCTGAAAAGCAACCTGTGGCCTTGCTCGGACCTGGAGATGATGGAGTCCACGGTGGACGGGTACATCCAGGACTATGTGAAAAACGGCACCCCCTTCCACACCTATTACATGACGGTGAGCGGACACTGCAACTACACCTGGTCGGGCAACGCCATGTCCCGGAAAAACCAGGCGGTCATTCAGGCCAAGTACCCCGACGCCTCGGAGCAGGTGCAGGCCTATCTGGCCTGTAATATGGAGCTGGAGTACGCCATGGAGTACCTGGTGAAGGAGCTGGAGGAGGCGGGGATTGCCGACGACACGGTGATCGCCCTCACCGCCGACCACTACCCCTACGCCCTGACAGAGGGGGGCACCGACTACTACAAAGAGCTGTCCGGCGTGGATGACACCGAGCGGGACACCTCCCGCTACCGCAATACCTTCATCCTGTGGAGCGGGTGCATGGAGGAGCCGGTGGTGGTGGACACCCCCTGTTCTGCCATTGACATCGTGCCCACCCTGTCCAACCTCTTCGGGTTGGAGTACGACTCCCGGCTCTACTCCGGCCGGGACATTTTCGCCACCAACTACCAGGCCAATCAGTATTCCAGCAACATGCCCCTGGTGGTGTTTGCCAACAAGGGGTATGGCAGCAGCTGGATCACTGCTGCGGGCACCTATGAGGCCTCCACCGGGACCTTTACCCCCCGGGAGGGTGTGACGGTGGACGAGAACTACGTCAGCCGGGTCAAGAGCCTGGTGGGCGCCAAGTACACCTATGCCAAATTGGTCATCGAGCGGAACTACTATTCCCTGGTTTGGCCGAAAGAGTAAGGAAAAAACAAATCCCTCCGGCCTAGGCCGGAGGGATTTTAAGCCTCGCAGAGTTCCGTCACCCGCAGGTGACGGAAGAAATTGCAATCCTTCCCGTGGGAAAAGGCTTTGCCTTTTTCCGCGAGTTAGTTTCCGCAGGCGATGGTGAGCACCCGGGAGCGGTTGGAGATGGTCAAGTCGGTATAGTCACCGCCAAACTCCCCGTCCACGGTCCAGGCCAGGGGCTTGGGGCTGGTAAAGTGGGCCTGGGAGCAGGTGAAGCCCACCACACTGCCGTCTTCGGGCAGTTTCTGGGTGGTGAGGGCGGTGAGAATGGACTGCCAGTCCTTGGCGGTCTTGGGGGTGCGGATGAGCAGGGCCTCAAACTGGCCATCGTCCAGGCACACCAGGTCCCGGGGCAGGTTGACCATGCCGCCGATGGACACGGTGTTGGACACCATGCCGTAGATGAACTCCCCTTCCACCTCCAGGCCCTGGTCGGTGGTGACCTTCACCTGGTAGCTGGGGAAGTTCACCAGCCGCCCCGCCCCTTGCAGCACATAGGCCAGGTGGCCCAGCAGGTTTTTGGAGGCCTGGGGGGTGGAGTAGGACACGTCGGTGAACAGCCCGAAGGCGGCGATGTAGAGAAACTGCCGTCCGCCCAGGTCCCCCACGTCGATGGACCGGGGCACGCCGCCGCAGGCCACCCGGGCCAGCTCCTGGGTGGAGCGGGGCAGGTTGATATTCCGGGAAAAGTCGTTGGTGGTGCCCGCCGGGATATAGCCCAGAACCGGTCGCTCCTCCTGGGGCAGGGAGAGCAGCCCGCCCACCGTCTCGTTGAGGGTGCCGTCCCCGCCGCAGCACACCACCCGGTCATAGTGGGCGGCGGTGTCTGCCACCACCTGGGTGGCGTCTCCGGGGCCTAGAGTGGGGCGCACGGTGATCTGGTAGCCCTCCTGGGCGAACACCGTGAGCACGTCGGAGAGCATGGTTTTGGCCCGCTGGCGGCCAGCTTTGGGGTTGTAGACAAAGAGCAGCTGTTTCATACATGCACCTTCCCGTAGTATTGCTTGATATTAGATCTAGTATAGCGCAAAGGGGCAGTGGAAACAAGAAAAATATATGGAGTGTGGGAGAGAGGGCGCACCTCTCCCAAGTCTCAGACGTGGCCGTTCTCCCTTGGCGAGGGGAGACGCGCTTCCCGCTGGGGGTTTCTTTTGAACGGGCAAAAGAAACCAAAACCCGCTTAGGGCGTTCCCCCCTAAGTACCCCCTTGGGGTACGAGGCTGGAACTGCGTCAAGCTGGTGTTCGGCCCGTGACCCTTGCTGTGGCACCTAGTCGTGCCACCACACCAGGCTGCTCTGGGCAGCTGGC
>NZ_NFKO01000004.1:0-154126 GCF_002160435.1 Pseudoflavonifractor sp. An176
AAGGTGTATAATGCTCATGGAGATTTCAACTCCGTAAAACACTCAGGAGGAGGAAGCTACATGAAGCAAGGACGGGAAACCACGCAGGAAGAGCGTATCCAAATTGTTAAGGATTGCATTGCCAGTGGAAAGAATTACGGAGAAATGGCCTTGAAATACCAGGTTAGCTATCAACAGGTTCGGAGTTGGACTCTTCGGTTTGAACAGATGGGAGAGGCAGGATTGGAGGATCGGCGGGGCCGCCGGAAGAAAGACCAAACTCCGCGCACCGAACTGGAAAAAGCCCAAATTGAAATTGAGCAACTCAAGCACAAGCTATATCTGGCGGAAATGGAGAATGCACTGCTAAAAAAATTGGACGAGATCGAGAGGAGAGAGGCCTGGAAGAAGTGAGGCAGCATCGTACTTATAAAGCCATTCAGGAGTGCCATGAAAATCAGGGGTACCCCATTGAGGTGGCGTGTAAACTGCTCCATGTCGCTCGTTCTGCCTATCATAAATGGGCTTCTGGAAAGTTGAGCCGCAGAGCTACGGAGAACGAGAAACTGGCGGATAAGATCGAGAAAATCTACTCCGAGAGCCCAGACAAAGGCTATCGGAGGCTGAACGATGACTTGCGCCACGACTACGGCATCCACGTCAACGACAAGAGAGTGCTGCGCATTTGCCGGGCCAGAGATATTCGCTCTACCGTGAAGTACAGCAATCACGGCTGTACCAGACGGGCCAAGAATCCTCAGTATCTAGCTGAAAACCTGTTGGATCGCCAATTCTATGCAGAAAAGCCGAATGAAAAATGGCTGACCGATGTGACCGAGTTTAAGTGGTATGAGGGAACTGAAGTACACAAGGTCTATCTCAGCGCTATTCTGGATCTCTATGACCGGCGCATTGTGGCCTTTGTGCTGGGGAATCGCAATGACAATCCTCTTGTATTCAAGACCTTTGACAAGGCTGTGAAGGCCAATCCTGGTGCTCACCCCTTGTTCCATAGCGACAGAGGGTTTCAGTATACCAACCGAACCTTCCACCACAAGCTTGTGCAGGCAGGAATGACACAAAGTATGTCCCGTGTGGCCCACTGCATTGACAATGGCCCCATGGAAGGGTTCTGGGGCATCTTAAAGCGGGAGCGTTACTACGGCAGACGATTTACCAGTAAGAAAGAACTTGTCCAGATGATTCAACACTATATCCACTACTACAACACCAGGAGAGTACAGCGCAACTTGGGCGTGCTGACGCCGATGGAGAAGCACGAGCTGTATCTCGCTGCATAAAAAGCGGCCAGCAGCACATAGGCTACTGGCCGGGAAAACTTTATATTTTTTCACTGTCCTCTTGACGGGGAGCGGTTCATGGTATGCCGTCCGGGCTGGTTTTTTTCGTGGTTTGATTCTAGCCCAGTGCTCAATCGTCCGCCAGCAATTTGGCCGGGGGTATGTCCAACACCTGGGCAATCTTGAACAGAGTCTCCAAAGACACGCCACGGATAGTCCCCGTCCCCTCCACCTGAGCAATGAAGTTGACGCTTTTGCCCACCCGCTCCGCCAAAAGTTCCTGGGTCAGCCCTGCTTTTTTCCTGTAGTACGCAATCTTTAAGCCTAACGTGATATAGCGTTCTGGAAATTCCGTGTGCATGGTATCCACACCTCCTACATGAGGAAACAGAGCAAAAAATTACAGCTGGGGTTTAGCATTATTTATTGATTGAATTATAGAAAAAAGTTCATCAAACGATCGAATTTTATAATCTGGCTGAATATTCTCCTTTTTACAAGTTTCTTTAATTGCCAACTCTCTTTTGAAATCAGAATCAGTCCAATGTGATATAGCTACCAGCTTTGAATACAAGTCTTCTTGTACCTTCTCATCGTAAGGATATTGACACAAAACCGAGGTCACGCCCGCCATTTTTGCCATGTATATGTCTTTTGTCATGCTATCACCAAGGTAAATTGTCTCATTAATTGTTACATTTTCACTTTCACACACTTCTTTTATTAATTGGGGATTAGGCTTACGTCCATGGACAATTTGAGTTTTTGCATCGGACGGAAAACTCTTAGGCCGTTCATATTGACTATCCGACACATATACTCTTTGAAAACAGTCAGATATCCCTAGTTTTTTCAACCTATAAAATCCATTTTCTTCCGCAGACTCAGTATATCCTACGATTTTTATTCCAACACCAATAAGCTTTTCCAATGTTTCTTTTACCTCTGGATAAAGCTTTAATGTATGCTTTCGAACAGAATTGAATTTGTGAAATGCCGGATCTAAAATGTCCCGTAATTCTTTTTGTGTTGCATTAGGGTATGCTGACTTTACCGATGGTAAGCGCAACGTAGCAAAAGGGTACTCAACACTACCTCTTTCTTGATGAATCTCCTTATACTCATCAATCAAAACTTGTTGTGGCTCATTTAAAATTACAGATAATTCATCGAGCATTCCATAAAAAGCGGGCACGAAAAAACCTATCCATGAATATAATGTATCATCTAAATCCGTTATTAAAAGTTTTATCACATACTCACCTTCTATTTATAAGGGCAACTCTATTTTTTGGGCCAAACAGTCCCGCTCAGACTCATCACTATATATATTGTGAAAAGAAATAGCTACCTTGTTGCCTCTAAATTGAATCGTAGCAAACTTGTTTTGGACGCCTTTGGCTCCAGTACCACCCATTCCCGCCACAACAATGTTGTGCATACATTCAGCAACAACGTGAATCTGCGGATTTTGAGGATAATTTATTTGTGAAATAAACGCCTTATGCTTGTGTCCGTGTAAGAGAAGTTTTACGTTACATTGCACAAGCCAATTCATGAGTCTATCCGCATCATACACAGCACTACTTGCATAAGTCGCATTAATCTTTTCTGTATAGCAAGTAGGTAAATAATGGTGATGCATTACAACAATACGAATTGCATTCTCGTTTTTCGTATCGTTCCATCCCATCTTTTCTGCAACAAAATTCAACTGATTTTGAGATAAATAACCATGTCCCTGAAAATTCAAATATTGTTGCAGCATCAAGCTATTCAGTGCCGCTATTTCCAACATATGTCCAGAAGAAAGCAGTATTTTTCTTCCCATGGCAAAGTATTTATTAGGTGCTATATTATATATAGATTTATAGAAGTCTGCATAGCTTCTTGCATTATCCATTTTATCATAGATAAACGCTGGCTCTTCACCGTTTTCTAATTCTTCTTCTTCTCTAACAAAATCATGATTTCCGGGGCAAATTATAAAATTCTCAGAAGAAATAGGCTCTAAAAACTCATTACTCAAATCTCTTACTAAATTTTTTGCCTGTGTGAAGCCTTCAGGGTTTGCGCACGAGGTAATATCACCTGATATCACCGTTCCGGCAATAATCTTTGTTTCCTCTGTTTCCTCATTCTCAGTCTTCAGCCGTTGATATATGTGTTCAGCCAAAGTTTGACTAATTCCTCCCCTATTTACTTTAAATTCCGTATCAGATAAATGCAAATCCGAAAGCCAGAGCAATGTATTTCCCGATGACTGATAGTACTTTGTGCTAAAATGAGCGGGTTGTACAAATTCGGAATTCAGCAAAATAATCTCGTTATCAGGATCCGTGTCCAATGCATTCCTCACAAACCATACTGTTCGATTTTGTTGAATCAGCTCAGCAATCGAATAAATCTTCTTATTTTCAAATTTACTATAATCGACATTTTTATCTATAAATAAAGAAGGACTGTGAACGTACGAATACTTTTTTAATTCTGCCTCATCACACAGGTCAATACTAGTAAATTTGAACCAGGCATAACACTGCTTATCTTGGTAGTATTTCGGTGTCGCATCTCTTTCAGGCGAACTCAATTTATCATTCTCTCTTAATTGGAGTCCTGTGCACTTAGCTTTATACACCAAATTTTGTCCAGAATCCACAAGGAACAGATCAATTGGATCACTTTCAGCTTTTGATTTCCAGACACTAAATTCTACAAATGGCGTGGTTTCATTTCCCTTTTTCCACCATCCCCACCACACATATCCACATTGTGTAATAACAGATTGATGCCGTTCAATTGTTCCATGCTCTTCTGTTACCAAATCACGAAATCGAAGAATCAAATTGTCAAATTCAATAAACATTCTCTCACCTAGTTTCTTTTAAAGTTGCATCTTTATTGTTAAAATATTCTTCGGATGACAATTTAGTTTATTTTACCACAACTCTTTACATGTATCTACAATAAGCAAACCCCCGGCGAGAATCGAACTCACAACTAACCCTTAGGAGTACGGCGTACCATTTCGTAATTTGTACATATCATATCTTCCCGTGTTGTTTCTTCGCAAATTGTGCTGCCTGGAGGCAGGTCAATTTGCACAAATTCCCCTGAAATATGCTGCCTTACAACGGCTTTTCAAATGTCGTATTAGCAAGGTATTAGCAGGAACCCCTTGTGACAGAGGGCTTTCAGGGGCCATTTCAAAATGCTATTAGCAGGGAGGATCATTTTATGAGCACCAACGAAAAAGGGACGCCCCAAAGCAGAGCATACACCGTGAATGACATCGCAGCCATTCTCGGTATCGGCCGCGCTACGGCCTATAAGCTCGCCAACTCCGGAGCGTTCAAGACAATCCGCATCGGCAACATGATCCGCATCTCCAGGAAGTCCTTTGAGGATTGGCTGAAGATGGAAGGATCTTACAACGTAAGTGAATAAGCAATTAGAGTACCACAGGTAGATGCCTTGTGGTACTTTTTTATAATTTAAATTATAATTACAAAAGTAATTACATTTATAATTATAAAAAAATGTTGAAAAGTAATTACTTTTGGGGTATAATATAGATATACCGCAGATAAGAGGTGATGTTGCTATGCTTTTTGAATACCTAAAGACATATAAAGCTCAGATTTTCAATAGGGGGCAATCAGCAAAGGTGTTCAAAGAGGCACATGACAAAAACGCAGCAATCTGTGTTATCAAAAATAGCGAACCGTATGTTGCTATACTTCCACATAAGCTATATCTTGAAATGCTAGAAAAGATGAAACTGGTCGATGGCAGCTCAAAGGAGGGCAAGTGATGATAAAAGATGTCTCTATTGAGATTACTCAGAAGTGTGTAAACCGCTGTATCCATTGCTCTTCTTGTTCAACTGAGGACTGCACGATGATGCTGCAACTGGATACGCTGCGCCGTGTTATTCAGGGTTTACATCGGCTAAAAGTCGAAAGAGTATGTCTTTCTGGTGGCGAGCCTTTTTTGCACCCTGACATTGTTGAGATCGTTAAGCAAATATCTGATTCTAATATTATTGTTGATATATATTCCTGCGGAATTGTAAAAGATGCAGGAGAAGTTAAACCACTATCTCTTGATTTGCTCTCGACAATGAAAAAAGTTGGATTACGATCTTTGCTTTTTAATCTTCAGTCGGCAAACGAAAACACTTATGATTTAATTACACAGAGCAAAGGCCATTTCCCCCTACTGCGTGAAAGTATCTCCAATGCAATCAAATGCGGAATTCGAACGGAAATTCATTTTGTTCCCATGAGACAAAATGCAGATGACGCCGTAGATGTGATCCGATTTGCTGAGCAGATGGGTATAGAACAGGTGAATTTTTTGAAATTAGTACCTCATGGTCGCGCCCGTAAAAATGCTCAAAGTATAATGATAAATGATGTTGACTTGAGCAAATTGTGTTCTCGCTTAGTCGACTTACAAACTAAAGGAAAATCAATACGACTTGGGCTGCCGTTGTCAATTCAAGGACGTACGCCGCCTTGTCACGCGGTGAAAGAAAAATTATATATTAAATTTGATGGGTCAGTTTTCGGATGCGAAGCATTTAAATATATTACATTCTATGATGAACATGGAGCCCCTGTTTTACCTGACAATATTTTAGAAAAAGATGTGGAGCAAATATATAAAAACTCAGAATACTTAAAGCAAAGTATTAAGCTTGTAGAAAGTTACGAAGACTGTCAAATTGACTGTGAAAATTGTCCTGTGCAGAAACATTTAAAAGAAATGGGGCGTTAAAATGAGCTACGAAATTAATGATCGAACATTGATTGAGGAAATGTGTGGTGATATTCGTAACACTGCACAAAATGAGTACAATAAATTGCAAGAAAAGCTTAAAGAAGAAGGCAAAGCATTACCTGACGATTTTGCATTTCCTCTGGACGAAGATATCGTTGGGTCAGATGGAGCACTAAAAAAGCTTTTATCTGACCAAGAGAACGCTATTTCATATTCTAAAGCCAGAAAACTAGATGATTTATGGCGTTCATTGCTAAATAAATCAATAATATGTCTTCGCTATTTTGATATTAGAGAACCATTCTTGAATAATCCTAATAAGGCTATTGTAGCTTATGGAATAGATAAGCTGGAAGAATATCACCTAAGGTACACGGAATTTGAAAGCCTCATGTACGGGTCAAGTGCATATTATAGAGATCATGTTTTTCATGCCATTCGTGTCTGGCTATTGGGCGTGTTTTGCTTGTTAAAAAAGATAAATACAGAAGAAACATTTATTACAAAACTAGGCCTTGATGGTGGAGCCAACCCACCAAGTAAAATCGATTTCTTTGAATATATTAGTATGTGGACTATAACGGCTCTTTGCCATGATTTAGGCTATCCGCTTGAGAAAGCAGAGCAAATTCTTGACAAAACACGCAAAATGATGAGAGAATTTGTGCCAAGCCCCAATGTTTGGAATAATTTTGGTTATAGCGGTACGCAAGATAGCATTAATGAATATGTCCTGAAATTTATAAGCACAAAGATGAAGGAAAAATCGCCTGTTGAAAAAGCAGATCTGCATGAAGAGAAAACAGATACAACTGACGAAAAAGAATACTTGGGTCGAATTCAGCCCAAATATTATCTCAAATATGCAAAATCCCTAGAAAGTTTTCAACATGGCATTATCAGCACAATTATTATATATAAAATGTTGCTCTATTTTCTGGAGTCTGATTTTAATTTAAATGATGACTATGTTTACAAAAATGAAGATGCAAGACAATTCTATATAAGACGTGAAATTTTGCGAGCAATTGCCGCGCATACATGCCCTGATGCATATAATATACATATCACTACTTTTTCCAGTTTGCTGTTTCTATGCGACGAATTTCAAGAATGGGGACGAAGAACATGGAACGAGCTTTACACAGGGTTAAAAGAAGATTCTATTTCACTTGAAATTGAAAAATTTTCATGTGATGAAATAGATGTACAAGAAAAAATTAGTCTTGAAAATGTGGAAGACATTGAAATTATTGTCCAAAACATTTTCCGAGTTTTTGATCGGCAATACTCTTTATATAAAACTACATTTAGAGATGGTCAAGACACAGCAAAACGCGATTTTTCTCTAACTAAAACGATGAAATTTATACTTCCTAAAAAGGGAGCAGAAACAAGGGAGATTATAATTAAATACGGCCTTCCCAAATCAGATGCAAGTTATTTTAATATTGATCTTTCACATGTAGGAACACATAAAAGAGAGTATAGGGAAAAGATTGAAGGAAAAATCTCAAGACAAATGTATTATAAAGATTTAAAAATTGACACTTAATAAAATTATTTTATTTTTGCAAAAGAGAGTGCGTTTTCTGACAATAAAAGAATTTGTTGAATCATTTGCAATAAAATCCAATAAGTTCATATCATGTTAAGCGGTCTGCTTCTATAATTTGGCCGGCAGTAAAGTGAACTTGAGGAGGGCCTCAAATACTAAAAACAATCTTTCAAATCAACGATTCTCAGGTATTTGCAGCAGGGAAAAAGGCTAAATTTTGCTACTAGGATTAACAGATGATAATCACTGTATACGGCATCCTGTAAATGACTACAGGAAAGAATTCATGTCACAATTTGATTTAAAAATAGGACAACTCTATTTACATAACCAATATTTCCATTAGTAATTGCCCTTTCTGAAATTCTACCCAAAAGAGATATATTTCATAAAAAACGCTGTAGGAACTATACCTATGGCGTTTTTCATGCCTAGAAATTCCCCTAAATGAGTCCAAAGCACCATGTTTTCCATCCATAATCAGCGAGAAAACCGCCGCCTATAGGCTTCCCCCTCCGGTGTATCCGGCCAGCGTAGAGACCGTATTTTCCCAAAAACGAACACTTTCTTAGACCGCTGAAAGGAGGTGATACCATGGCGGTATTTCGCATTGAGAAAACCCGTGACTACACGGTGATGTCCAACCACCACCTGCGGAATGCGGGGCTGTCGCTGAAATCCAAAGGGCTGCTCTCCATGATGCTGTCCTTACCGGAGGACTGGAACTACACCACCAGGGGCCTGGCCAAAATCTGCAAGGAGGGCACGGACAGCATTGGATCAGCTCTGAAGGAACTGGAGCACGCCGGATACATAGTCCGCAATCGGCTGCGGGACAGCAAGGGCAAGATCGTGGATGTGGAGTATGTCATCTACGAGACGCCTCATCCCCCGGACACGGGCCAGCCGTGTGAGGACGAGCCGGATACGGCTTGTCCAGATACGGAAAACCCGGATATGGATAAGATCAACGCCCAGAAGTTTGAGAGTGCCTTCTACGCAAATCCCGACTTGCGTTCGGTTCGTCCCCCAGAAGAAAAAAAGGAACCGGCACCCGCCGCATTGGATTTGGAGGCCCTGGTGGAACAGCTTCGCAAGTCGCCGGAACTGGCAAATACTCTGGCGGCGCTGCTCTCCGCAACACCCGGCAGCAAATGAGTCCGAAAAATCGAATTAGCAGGGACGCGATTTTTCTTAGCAAGTGCGTGTAAACCGTTCAAATCCAATTAGCAAACATACAACAAAATTGAATAGAAACTCCCCCTTTGCTATACGCTTTTTCTTTAAAACAAAAACCGCTGTAAACCAGCGAAAAAACGGCTTACAGCGGTTGTTTTGGCACCCCCGGCGAGAATCGAACTCACAACTAACCCTTAGGAGGGGCTTGTTATATCCATTTAACTACGGAGGCATATCAAATTGTCCGGCGGCCCATGACCACTTGGTATATTCTACCCAATTCCACCGATACTGTCAATGCGGCACAAGAACTTTTCTGGAAACGGGCGGGTTTTTCTCCCCTTCTGCCGTTGCAATCCAACACATTTCGGGATATAATAAGTGACTGTGTTTTGATCGGATGTGGGAATTGTGTCCACATTCCCATGGTAGTTTATGGGCTGTGCAAAACAGCCAGACAATAAGGAGAACGAGAGATGCGAAACGAGAAATTGAGAAACGTAGCCATCATTGCCCACGTTGACCACGGCAAAACCACCCTGGTGGACGAGATGCTCAAGCAGGGCGGCATCTACCGGGAGAATCAGGCCACGGTGGAGCGTGTCATGGACTCCAACGACCTGGAGCGTGAGCGCGGCATCACCATTCTGGCCAAGAATACCGCCGTCCACTATAAGGATACCAAAATCAACATCGTAGATACCCCGGGCCACGCCGACTTCGGCGGCGAGGTGGAGCGTATTCTGAAAATGGTCAACGGCGTCATCCTGCTGGTGGACGCCGCCGAGGGCCCCATGCCTCAGACCCGCTTCGTGCTCTCCCGTGCCCTGGAGCTGGGCCACCGGGTGATCGTGGTGGTCAACAAGATCGACCGCCCCGACCAGCGCATCCACGAGGTGGTGGACGAGGTGCTGGAGCTGCTGATGGACCTGGACGCCACCGACGAGCAGCTGGACTCCCCCACCCTCTTCTGCTCCGGCCGTCAGGGCACCGCCTCCTACTCCCCCGACGTGGTGGGCACCGACCTGGTGCCCCTGTTCGAGACCATTCTGGAGTACATTCCCGCCCCCGAGTGTGATACCGAGGCTCCCTTCCAGATGCTGGTCTCCTCCATCGACTACAACGACTTTGTGGGCCGCATTGCCATCGGCCGCATTGAGCGTGGTACCATCAAGCAGAACCAGGAGATCGTGGTGTGCAACTACCACAACCCCGACGAGTCCAAGAAGGCCAAGGCCGTGAGCCTGTACACCTTCGACGGCCTGGCCCGCACCCCCGTCACCGAGGCCGCCGCCGGTGAGATCATCGCCATGAGCGGCATCGGCGACATTACCATCGGCGACACCATCTGTGCCCCCTCCGCCGTGGAGCCCATCGAGTTTGTGAAGATCTCCGCCCCCACCCTGGAGATGACCTTCTCCGTCAACGACTCCCCCTTTGCTGGCCGTGAGGGCAAGTTCGTCACCAGCCGCCAGCTCCGGGACCGCCTGTTCCGTGAGACCCTCAAGGACGTGTCCCTGCGGGTGACCGAGGTGGAGAACTCCACCGACTCCTTCAACGTGGCTGGCCGTGGCGAGATGTCCCTGTCCATCCTCATTGAGACCATGCGCCGGGAAGGCTACGAGTTCCAGGTCTCTCCCCCCCGTGTGCTCTATCAGGAGATCGACGGGGTCAAGTGCGAGCCCGTGGAGCGTGTGGTCACCGACGTGCCCGCCGACAACGTGGGCGCCGTCATGGAGAAGCTGGGCGCCCGCAAGGCTGAGTTCCTCTCCATGACCCCCGTGGGCAGCCGCATGAAGCTGGAGTTCCTGGTCCCCTCCCGTGGCCTGTTCGGCTACCGCAACGAGTTCTTGACCGACACCAAGGGCGAGGGCATCATGGCCTCCGTCTTTGAGAAGTACGTGCCCTACAAGGGCGAGATTCAGCGCCGCAACACCGGTTCCCTGGTGGCCCACGAGACTGGCGAGTCCGTGGCCTACGGCCTGTTCTCCGCCCAGGACCGTGGCGCTCTGTTCATCGGCGCCGGCGTGCCCGTGTACGAGGGCATGGTGGTGGGCGTGTGCCCCAAGATGGAGGACATCACCGTCAACGTCTGCCGCAAAAAGCAGCTGACCAACATGCGTGCCTCCGGTTCCGACGAGGCCCTGCGCCTGGTGCCCCCCCGCATTCTCTCCCTGGAGCAGTGCCTGGAGTTCCTGGCCGACGACGAGATTCTGGAGGTCACCCCCGAGAACCTGCGTCTGCGCAAGCGCATCCTCAACCACGAGCAGCGCATGAAGGCCCAGAAGGGTAAAAAGTCCTAACCACACATAGCAGTGTATTAAAAAAAGTCAGTGATAACCGCCGGGATGGCGGTTATCACTGACTTTTTTCGCTCATAAAACAATATCATTCTGGTACTTGAACCAGTTCTTCCATCTTCACGCCCAACACTCGGGATAGACCATATAACTCAATGTCTGTCACCGTCCGAGTCTTGTCCTCAATGCGTGAGATGGACCCACGGCACACATAAATGGCCATGGTCTCCAATTGATTGGAAACCGCCTGCTGGCTCATGCCTCTGGCAAGTCGCAATTCTTTCACTTTGTCCCCTACCAGATTCATGGCTTTGCCGTCAATGATTCTTGCCAATTGCCCATCACCTCTTGGCTCGGCGAAGAACAAACCACAATTAGTAGAACAACTGAGAGAACAGGCCAGCCAGCCCGTTGGACAGGAATCTCTCCAGGAACTCCCGGATGGTGATACTACTGCCATCCAAGGTCAGGGTGATGCCGCCCACCGTCTGAATCACACAGGGGGGAACAATCCACCAGCTCACCGCCAGGATCACCAGCATACCGCCCAGGTAGCACAGCCAGAACATTCCGCTGCTCTGGTCGCCGCACACCGCTTGGGCAGACAAGCTGCCGCACACCACCGCTGTGAAGCAGGCCAGAACCACCAGGCCCACGGCCACATTCAGGGAGAAGAAGGCGCACACAAAGGCCAAAAACAGCACCACAGTGGTCACGCCGCCGTTGGCGCTGTTGGCGATGTACATGTCCAGAATGCTGCCGCCGCTTTTAAAGATGCGGGTGAGAGCAAAGAGCACCAGAGTAAACAGGGCCATGCCCACCACTGCAATGATGAGGCCAAACAGGATGCTGCCCAGGGGGTTGCCCCGCACGGTCATAACGGAGCTGCTGCCCATCAGATTGCCCAGGCTGCTCAAAGGCCCGATTGTGCTGCGGATGCTGCCAGCCACCTGGCCCACCACATTCCACAGCAGGGCGATGACCACCACCACCCGGATTACCGAGAGGGTCACCGCCACGGTGAGGTTCTTCTCTGCCACGGCGGTGCGGATGGCCTGGACGGGGGAAGCCCAATACTGGGCAAAGAAGGGTTTCAGGCTCTTGGCCGCGTGGACGGTGGTGTCCCGCACCTGTCGGCCCATCTGGGCGAACTGCTGGGCGTTCTGGCTCCCCGGCTGGCCCTGCCCGCCCTGGGGCTGGTAGCCATATCCGCCGGGCTGCTGCTGATAGCCATAGCCAGACTGCTGCTGCGGTCCGGGCTGTTGATAGTCGTACCCAGAGGGCTGCTGTTGATACCCATAGCTATTCTGCTGGGTGTCAGCTCCCGGCTGCTGGTAGTTGTACTCCGGCGGTTGGCCGCTGGGTTCCGACGGCTGGCTCATGGGCTCCGGCTGCTGCTCTTCGGGGGTTGTCTGGTCGCCCTGGGACTGTCCGTAGCTGTACCCCTGCTCTTCCGGCGGGGTGGCGGGCTGCTGGGGCGGGGTTTGCTCCACCGGAGCGCTCTCCGGCTGGGTCGTGGGTGGCTCCTGCTGCTGTTGCTGGGCCTGAGGGCAGGTGCACAGCTGCCCATCCTCCAGGGGTGCACCGCAATACTCACAAAACCGCATGTTATCTCCTCCTCTGTTGGGCTCCGCTTACCGTCGGCGGGCCTGGTTGTCCGCACTCGTGTTTCTTCCACAAATTTCGGGTAACTCTATCCTAACACTTTTGCATGCAAAAGTAAATGTATGTTTCTGGGAAGCCCTGCCCTTCTGCCCTGTCCGCTTTGTTGCGGGGTGAGAAGGGACATGGTATAATGACAGAAAACACGTCAAAAAGGCCCATTCATCCCACTGCCATGGGCTTAAAGGAGCGACTATGAATATTTTTCTTCACATCTGCTGTGCCCCCTGTTCGGTGGCCTGTATTCAGCAGCTCCGGGAGGGGGGCCACGCCCCCACCGGATTCTGGTACAACCCCAACATTCACCCCTTCCTGGAGTACAAGGCCCGCCGGGACACCCTGCGCCAGTACGCCCAGGACATTGATTTGCCCCTGGTGGAGCTGGACGACTACGGTCTGCGGGAGTTCACCGCCGCCGTGGCCGCCAACTCGGACGCCCGGTGCTCCTGGTGCTACGCCCGCCGCTTTGAGGAGACCGCCAAAACCGCGGCCGAGCGGGGCTTTTCCGCCTTCACCTCCACCCTGCTCATCTCTCCCTATCAAAACCGGGAGCTAATGTGCGAGATTGGGGAAAAGGTGGGCAAAAAGTACGGGGTGGACTTTCTGCCCTACGACTTCCGCCCCCGGTTTAAGGACGGACAGGAGCAGGCCCGGGCGTTGGGCCTGTATATGCAAAAATACTGTGGCTGCATTTACAGCGAGGAGGACCGCTTCTCCAACCGCCGGAAAAAGCAGCTCCACAAGCTGCACAAGCAGCAGGCGGCCCAGGCCGCCGCAGAAGGGAGATGACCGCCATGGCACTGCAAGAAGAGAAGATTTACCCCGCCCATATTGAAAGCTATGCCAGCGACGGCACCGGCGTGGCCCGCATTGACGGCATGGTGGTCTTTGTCCACGGGGCGGTCCGGGGCGAAGAGGCGGACGCATGCATCGAGCACGTGGGCCACAACGCCGCCTGGGCCCACATCGCCACCCTGCGCACCCCATCCCCCGCCCGGGTAGAGCCGGACTGCCCCCACTACCGCCAGTGCGGTGGCTGTCAGTTCCGTCACATGACCTATGAGGAGGAGTTGAACGCCAAGCGCCAGCGGGTGGAGGACGCGCTCCGCCGCCTGGGCGGTCTGGATTTGCCTGTGTCCGCCATCCACGGGGCAGAAAACACCCAGGGCTACCGCAACAAGGTACAATTCCCGGTGAGCGGGGACGGCATCGGCTACTACCGCTCCCGCACCCACCAGGTCATTGACATTCCCCACTGCCACCTCCAGCCCCAGGTGGACAGCCTGTGCCGCCAGGTGGTGGCGGACTGGATGAAACAGTACCACATCCCCCCCTACCAGGAAAAGACGGGAAAGGGGCTGGTGCGCCACCTGTATCTGCGCACCAATCAGGCCGGGGAAGTGCTGTGCTGCCTTATTATCAATGGGAAAAAACTGCCCCACGCTCCCGAACTGGTGGAGGCGTTGAAGGCCGCCGTGCCCGCTCTCGTTGGGGTGGTTTTGTCGGTAAACACCAAGAAAACCAACGTAATTTTGGGCACCGAGTACCACACCCTGTGGGGCCAGGACTGGCTGGAAGAGACCCTGTGCGGCCACACCTTCCGGCTGTCCGTCCCCTCCTTCTTCCAGATCAACCAGCCCCAGACCCAGGTGTTATACAGCCGGGCGGTGGAGTTTGCGGGCCTCACGGGCACCGAGACGGTGGTGGACCTGTACTGCGGCATCGGCACCATCTCCCTGACCATGGCGGAACACGCCGCAAATGTCATCGGGGTGGAAGTGGTGCCCCAGGCCATTGAGGACGCCAAGGAGAACGCCCTCCGCAACGGTTTGGCGGACAAGACCCGTTTTCTGTGCGGCGACGCCTCCCAGCTGGCCCTCCAGCTGGAGCAGGAGGGCATCACCCCCGATGTCATCGTGGTGGACCCGCCTCGGAAGGGGTTGGCCCCCGACGTGGTGGACACCATCGCCCGCATGGCGCCCCCCCGGGTGGTGTATGTATCCTGTGACCCCGCCACCCTGGGCCGGGATTTGAAGCGGTTTGCCGCTCTGGGCTATGTGGCCCAGCGGGCGGAGGCTGTGGATTTGTTCCCGAGAACGGCGCATATTGAGTCGGTGGTTCTTTTATCCCACAAATGCTCTAAATGAAAAAGTAATACATAGAAGGGTGGTTTGAAAGTTTAAAAAAAACAAGACGTTATTCTTTATTAGATATGGATAAAGGAGGAAAGTAAAAATGATAAATAAATCAAGAGTTTTTGTTATTACACCTTTTGATGAAGATTATTTAGCATTATATGAAGAATTGAAAACACGTTTTGAAGAAGATTTTTATTTTACAAATGCAGGAGATTTAGATAACCAGCAAAACATACTTCAGGATATAGTAGAGGGAATTTATCAAGCAGATGTAATCATTGCTGATTTGACAGGATTAAATCCTAACGTTTTTTATGAATTAGGACTAGCTCATGCCATGAACAAAAAAGTAATTATTATTACGCAAGATCTTGCTGAATTACCGTTTGATATAAAATCGTATCGTGCAAATGAATATAGTTTGCAATTTAATAAATTACCCAAATTGATAGAAGAACTAAAAAAGTTACTATATGGCGCAATTGATGGCAGTATAAAATATGGGAATCCGGTTTCTGATTATATACCTGGTTTTTACAAAAGCGAAGAGATGATAACAGATCATAGCAACTTGAAGACAAATGTTGACGAAAATAGTTCAGATATTAATGATGTAAGCGAGGATTATGAAGAAGATGGGTTTCTTGATCATATAGCAAATATTGAAGAAAATTCCCAAAAAATGACAGATGAAATTACTGCTATGGGCATTGAGATGAATGACATGAATTCATCTATTAATGCAGCTTCAAATGAAATCCAACGCGTTAAAGATAAAAGTGGTAATATAAATGCAAGTTTTGCTAGAAATATTTGTCGCAAACTTTCAGAACCTGTAGATATATTTGCGGGTAAATTGAAAAACCATGTTAGTAACGTCACAGGATACTGGAATATAGTTGAAAATAGTTATCTGTCATTGTTAGATAACCAATATGCGAAAAAGCAGGATAATTCCGAAAAATTAAGAGCATCAATAGATGCACTAGGTGGTTTGCAAAGCTCAATGTATGATACCGATACAAAAATTGAAAATTTTATTGATGTCTTGCGTGGAAGCATGGGGATGGAAAGAAGATTAAATAGAGCGATTACTATGCTCGCATCTGAACTAGAAAAGTATTTATTAATGACAGAAACGATTGCTTCTTCTATAGATAGAATAGTGTCTAAGGGAGAAGTAATCCTAGAAGCAGTGGACAAAATGTGAAAAATAAGGAATTTACAACTCTTTGAAAGAAACAGGTTGAATCCGCACGTATGACAATAGTAGCCCTTTTGTATCGGAGTGCTTTCTACTAATATTTTGTAGGAATTTAGTAATTCTATTAAATCTGTCCTTCACTTATTCCAACCACGCTTCTTTCTCAGGTATATTGAATTGTATGACAATTTTTTCACTTATACCATATGAAAGCAAAAGGAACCCCATTTTATGAAAAAACTCAACCTCAAACAACTCCTCTCCGTCTCCCTGACCCTGTTTGCCATCTTCTTCGGGGCGGGAAACATGATCTTCCCCCCGGCCATGGGCCAGCTGGCCGGGGACAACTTCCTGGCCGCTCTGGCAGGCTTCATCCTCACCGACGCAGGCATCGCCATCTTGGGCATGATCGCCGTGGTGCTGGTGGGCTCCTCCATGAGTGATCTGGGGTCCCTGGTGAGCAAGAAATTCGCCCTGTGCCTCTCCGTAGGTATTTACTTACTCATTGGCCCCCTGTTTGCCATGCCCCGCACGGGAAGCGCCTCCTTGGCGGCATGGTCATGGCGTTTCTCGCCTCCTTCATCCACGCCCTGGACACCGCCGGGATTTCCTTCATGTTCACCCAGTGGGCAAAAGAATTTCTGCCCCTGTACGCTCTGGGGCTGGGCTGGGTGGTCCCGGCTCTGATTGGGGTATGTGTGGGACCGCTGCCGTTTTGGCCCATGAATCGAAATAAAACGTGCTGATAAGCTCCCAAATAAAAGAGGCTGCAACAAACAGCTCTTTCAAAGTTTCAGGCGTCACATAGACGATTAAGACATCTTTTTTGTAAAAATTCATTCCTATAGTATTTTTGCCCAAATACCCACTTCCCCCCATATCTTGGCATATCGCCCCTCTTCTTTTTGATAAAGTGATAAAATACTAAATTTTTATCTTGCAAGGTCCATCGGAAAGTTTCCGATGGACCTTTTTCTTTGGTTATCCTCCACACTTTATGCGCACAATGGACAAAATTGTAAGAATCGGCCATGAATTGTCAGAACACGATTGACAGGGGTAGGCCCCAGTGATAGATTAAACATCGGTTGAATGAATACATATGCATATTTTTACAGGAGGCTGTCATGGTTCCTTTGAAATCTCTACTCAGCGCAGGGTGTGTGCTCTGCCTGCTGCTCTCCGGCTGTTCCCAGCCCAGCCAGACCACATCCCCCGGCACGGCGGTGTCCGATTCCGCCAACACCTCCAGCCAGCCCACCAGCACCCCTGGGGTGGGCAACGTCATTGGCGGCGACGACTTCGCCCCCATCCCCGGCGACGCCGTGGACGAGGAGGCCCGGGGCAAGCTGCGCATCACCTACAATGGCAATGAGAGCTCGGTGCACTACATCACCTCCGTGGATCAGCTGCCCGCCTATGAGGAGCTGAAGGAATACGACGAGGACTACTTCCAGGACCACGCCTTGGTGGTGGTCACCGAGTCGGTGTCCTCCGGCTCTGTGGACGTGGAAATCGACTCCATCCGCCAAACCGACACCGGAAACCAGGTGGTGCTCTACCACAGCGCCCCCGGGGACGATCAGGCGGGCACCGCCGACATGGCCACTTGGCTGTTGTGGGCTGAGGTAGCCGCTGGGATTGAGGGCACCTGGACCGTGTCCAACCCTGCCCTGTCCTCCGATGCGGTGAAATACTGACCATCGGCGGGAGTTCTATTTTGTTTGTACCAAGGAACGCCAGACAGAGCCTGGGCATATACCCTCAGGGAGAAGAGAGAGGATAGACGCCCTGGCCCGGTTTCGTGCAGACCTTGTGATACAAAAATATACATAAGGAGGATACCAATGAAACGCATCAACAAAGCACTCAGCCTGATGCTGACGGCCGCCTTGAGCTGCGCTGTGTTGGCGGGCCAGGCCTCTGCCGCCAGCGGCGACGCGCTGTGGGCCGATGTGGACGAGACGTCCGGCGAAGTCGCCGCCGTGATCGAGACCAACGCTGTGGTCACCGACGGCGTCATCGACGTGACCTTCGACGCAGACAAGCTGACCTATGTGGGCTGTGACTTTGAGGGCGACAACGACCAGTACTCCCAGTACGTGGCCATGTACGCCGTCAATGACACCCAGGCTGACCAGGGCGTGCTCAAGATCTCTTGGGTGGCCCCGGATACTTATCAGGCCCAGGAGGACCTCACCGCCCTGTTCCAGGTGAACTTCCAGGGCACCGACGTGGCCGCGGACGACCTGACTGTCTCCGGCACCGCCAACGACGCCCAGGGTGAGGCCGTGGCCGTGGGCCAGGAGCCCACCGAGCCCGCCCCCAGCGCCAACCCCACCAACACCCCCGAGGGCGGTGACGACGGGGACAACACCGAGCGCCCCGAGACCGGCGACACCGCCAACCTGACCCTGTATGTGGCCCTGGTTGCCGTGTGTGTGGCCGTCCTGGCCGGCTTCGGCATCTACGCTAAGAGGAGGGCTGCAAAATGAAACTGAACCGTTTGTTGGCCCTGGTTCTCTCCGGGAGCCTGGCCCTTTCTGTCACCGTGGGCAATGCCCCCTTCGCCTTTGCCGCCAGCGCGGACTCCAACGAGACTTCCACCTCCCAGACCAACGGTGTGGAAGTGGAGCAGCTGGACGGCTCCGACTACGACCTGGACCTGACCCGGGACGACGCCGTGACCCAGGACAACCTGGACGACACCATCTCTCCTGACGAGGATGTGCGGGTCATCATTGTCATGGACGGCGACTCCGTGGTCTCCGCCAACAGCGCCGCTGTGTACTCCAACGACACCGCAGCCCAGATGGAGGAGATCAAGGCCGCCCAGGACAAGGTCATCTCTGAGATCGAGGAGACCGCCCTGGACGGGGACGACCTCACCGTGTCCTACCAGTACAGCTGGCTGGTCAACGGCGTGGCTGCCACCGTGCCCTATGGCAAGCTGTCCGACATTGAGTCTGTGGACGGCGTGGACAAGGTGGTCATGCAGACCGTGTACGAGCCTTGCTCCACTGACGAGACCACTTCTTCCAACATTGTCTATCCCCGGACCATCTCCGACGGCCAGATGATTGGCCGTGAGGACACCTGGGCCCAGGGCTACAAGGGTGAGGGCATGAAAATTGCCATCATCGACACCGGACTGGACACCGATCACCAGAACTTCGCCGCTCTCCCCGACGAAGTGCTCACGGACACCAGCCTGACCCAGGCCGACATTGACGGCGTGCTCACCAGCCTCAACGCCTATGAGCGCTACAGTGGCCTGACCAGCGCCGATCTGTACTACAACACCAAGGTTGCCTACGGCTTCAACTACGTGGACAACAGCCTGGACATCACCCATGACAACGACACCGAGGGCGACCACGGCACCCACGTGGCCGGCATCGCCGCCGCCAACAAGGTGGACGAGTCCGAAGTGGTGGGTGTGGCCCCCAACGCCCAGCTGATGGTGATGAAGGTGTTCGGCGCCAACGGCGGCGCCTACACCGAGGACTGGGTGGCCGGCATGGAAGACGCCATGATGCTGGGCGCCGATGTGATCAACATGAGCTTGGGCTCTGACTCAGGCTTCACCACCGACGTGGACTGGGTGGATGAGGTGTTTGACCGGGTGGCCGAGACCGGCACTGTGCTGTGCATCTCCGCCGGTAACTCCGACACCATGGGCCAGGGCAACGCCTGGGGCACCAACGCCAACCTCACCTCCAACCCGGACAACGGCGTGCTGGGTACTCCCGGTGCCTACGCCAACGCCATGTCTGTGGCCAGCGTGGAGAACGCCTACTACATGTCCGACTACATCACCGTGGGCGACAACTACAAGATCGCCTATCAGAACGGTGGCAGCGGCGTCAACGCCCCCCTGAACACCCTGGCCGACACCCCCTATGAGGTGGTGGTTGTGCCCGGCACCGGCACCGTGGAGGACTTCGCCTCCGTGGACGTGTCCGGCAAGATCGCTCTGGTGCAGCGCGGCGTCATCGCCTTCACCGAGAAGTGCCAGAACGCCCAGGACGCTGGGGCTGTGGCCTGCCTGGTGTACAACAATGAGAGCGGCACCATCATCATGGACATGACGGACAGCCCCGTCACCATGCCCTGTGCCTCCATCACCATGGCAGACGGCGCCTACATCCTCTCCGCTCTGGAGGAGAACCCCGACCTGACCCTCACCGTGGGCGCGGACCAGACCCTCATCGCCAGCGACACCGCCTACCAGATGAGCGACTTCTCCTCCTGGGGCGTCACCCCCTCCCTGACCCTGGAGCCTGACATCACCACCCCCGGCGGCAACATCTACTCCACCATGGACGACGGCACCTACGGCCTGATGAGCGGCACCTCCATGGCCGCCCCCAACCTGTCCGGTATCTCCGCTCTGGTCAAGGAGTATGTGATGTCTGAGGACGGCCTGGGCAAGGCCGACGGGGCTGACACCAACTCCCTGGTGCGTGCCCTGCTCATGAGCACCTCCAAGCCCCTGGTGTACCAGAATCAGGAGGGCCTGTACTACTCTCCCCGCAGCCAGGGCTCTGGTCTGGCAGACGCCTACGGCGCTGTGACCACCCAGGCCTACCTCACCGTGGACGGCTGCGACGTGCCCAAGGTGGAGCTGTACGACGATCCCGACCAGACCGGCAGCTACAACTACTCCTTCAACGTCACCAACTTCGGGGACGCCACCCTGTTCTATGACCTGAACACCGTGGCCCAGACCGAGGGTGTGAACTCCGACTACGCCGATCAGGGCTATCTGTTCATGTCCCACTCCCCCATGGCTCTGGCCGCCTCCACCGGCGAGTCCACCTCCGCCATGGCCCCCAAGTTTGACGTCACCGACAGCGGCGTGTGCGACTCCCACGACGCCTACTGGATCTACCGCTCCGCTGTGGCGGGTGCCGCCATGGACGAGAACTGGATCGACGTGGAGTTCCGTTACAACACCAACGGCGATGACGTGGTAAACGACGCCGACGTGCAGTCCTACCTCAACGCCCTGGTGGGTCTGGACTCCGACACCGACCTGGCCGCCCAGGTGATGGCCGTGGCCCCCGGCGCCACCGAGACCGTCAACGTCAACGTGACCCTGGCCGACTCCGACCGCACCTACTTCGCCGACAACTACCCCAACGGCGGCTATGTGGAGGGCTTCACCTTCCTCACGGCTCTCAATGCCAATGGCACCGACCTGTCCCTGCCCTACCTGGGCTTCTACGGCGACTGGACCGACGCCCCCATCTTTGACGGCGACAACGACAACGAGGACACCCACGGCTTCTTCTGGGGCGACGAGAACGTGGTGGACTACAGCCAGTACATGAGCGTGCTGTGGACCAACCTGGGCGGCCAGACCTCCAGCTGGGTGCCCGGCCTGAACCCCTACGTCACCGAGGAGTTCGACCTCAGCCACGTCTCCCTGTCTCCCAACGGGGATGGCAACGGGGACTATCTGGACGACATGTACGTCTCTCTGCTGCGCAACGCCGCCACCCTCACCTTCACCTACACCGACACCAACACCGGCGAGGTGTACTTTAGTGAGACCATCGACCATGTGGCCAAGAGCTACTTCGTCCCCGCTTACAACATCTGCGTGCCCTACGTCTACTCCTGGTACGGCACGCCCTACCAGCTCACCGACGCTCAGGGCAACACCCTGCCCAACAACACCAACGTGACCCTCACCATCTCCGCCACCCTGGACTACCCCAACTCCCCCGTGGAGGAGAAGTCCGTGAGCTTCACCGTGGACACCACCGCCCCTGAACTGCTGGGCACCGAGCTGACCCAGGAGGACGGCAAGAGCCTGCTGACCCTGACCTTCTCCGACAACCTGTCTGTGGCCGGCATCAACTTCTGCAACAGCAACGTGACCAACATCTACGCCCAGTACGCCGCCGATGACGCCCAGGCCACCGTGGACGAAAACGGCAACCGGGTGTGGAAGCAGACCTACGATGTCACCGGCATGGGCGACCACTTCACCCTGGTGCTGGGCGACTACGCCTTGAACGAGTCCTACTACTCCATCAAGGTGCCCGGCAACGACATTGCCCTGGACGACACCCTGCTGTATGGCTACCGGGTGGCGGACAACGAAATCAGCGACGACTCCCTGTACGGCTGGATTGGCATGGACCTGAGCGGCGAGACCGTGACCGCCACCGCCTGCTCCAGCGAGTACTACATGGACTACGCCCTCACCGCCGCTGAGCAGGTGGGCGGCTACATCCTGGCCGTGGACGCCAACAACAAGCTGGTGGTCATCCAGCCCGGCTACTGGGATGAGCGCACCGAGATCACCGATCTCAGCGTGGGCATCCGGGACCTGGCCTATGACGCCTCTACCCAGACCCTGTACGGCCTGACCAGCGACACCCGTCCCCAGCTGGTGACCATCGACATGATTTCCGGCCAGCTGGAGTACGTCAACGCCGACAACAACCTGGCCTCTGCCACCGCCATCACCTGTGACGACCAGGGCACCCTGTACGGCATCTATGGCCCCAGCTACGGCAGCCAGCCCGCCGAGCTGCGCACCATTGACACCGCCTCCGGCGTGTGGGGCGAGACCCTCATGGGCGGCGAGGGCAGCGACATGCCCGGCTCCTACTACGGTCAGTCCATGACCTGGAAGGACGGCACCATCTACTGGGCCCAGTACAACATGCCCAACTTCGGCTCCTATGGCCAGCTGTACGCTCTGAGCCAGGATGAGTCCGGCACCTGGACCATGGACAACTGCGGCGCCATGGCCGGCAACGCCGAGGTGGTTGGCCTGCTGTTTTTGGACACCAACCAGCTGGAGTGGCCCGACACCGACCTCCAGGCCCTGAAGGTGTCCCCCAATGAGGTGGCTTTGCTGGAGGGCAACTCCGTCACCCTGGCTGTCACCCCCGACCCCTGGTACTGCGACACCCAGCTGACCTGGTCCACCAGCGATGCCAATGTGGCCGTGGTCAATGAGGGCACTGTCACCGCCACCGGCGTGGGCACTGCCACCATCACCGTCACCGACACCCTCACCGGTGTCACCGGCACCGCTACCATCAACGTGGTGGCCCCCGACAGCCAGATCAACGGCTTTGTCATCGCCAGCATGGGCGACGACGGTCTGGCCTCCCAGTGGACCACCTTCAACGCCAGCAACCCCGCTGACTACCAGACCCTCAACGAGACCCAGGCTCTGGACTACATGTGCGCCGAGTACGTCGGCGGCACCCTCTACGCCTACGACGAGCAGGGCAACTTCTACACCGTGGACCCCACCGACTACAGCTACCAGAAGGTTGCCTCCAAGACCACCTCTTACTCCATGAAGGACCTGTCCTATGACTACTCCACCGGCTACCTGTACGGCCTGGCTCAGGACGCCAACTCCGGCGCCACCGACCTGGTGACCGTGGACACCATGGACGGCCAGGTCACCAAGGTGGGCACCCTGGTGGACTCCTACAACGAGCCCGCCTGCGCCTTCGCCGTGGACAACGACGGCCTGGTGTACTTCGTCACCCAGGGCTACGGCTTCCTGTGCACCTATGACGTGGACACCCAGACCACCGAGAACCTGGGCCTGACCGGCTGCTACCCCGCCGCTTACAACCAGTCCATGGCCTTTGACCATGACACTGGCGAGCTGTACTGGTCCGCTATGACCGCCACCCAGTTCGACCTGATGTACATCGACCTGAACACCGCCGCCGCCCTGGACCTGGGCGCTGTGGACGCGGGCAGCCAGATCGTGGGCCTGCACATTGTGCCTGAGAACGCCCCCCAGACCCCCGAGGTGCCTGTGACCAGCGTCACCACCACCAGTGACAGCATCAACATCCTGGAAGGTGCCTCCAACGCCATGCCCGTGAAGGTGGAGCCCTCCAACGCCACCAACCGGAACGTCCAGTGGACCGTGGCCGATGAGACCGTGGCCACCATTGAAAACGGCATGGTCACCGGCCTGAAGCAAGGCACCACCACCGCCACCGGCACCCTGGGTGAGTTCACCGTAGAGGTGACCATCAACGTGCTGGTCAGCTCCGGCGAGATGCGCGGCTTCGTGCTCCAGGACCTGGCCACCATGGCCATGGGCTTCTGGCTGAGCGAGATGGACTATGACCTGCACAACCCCGGCGACGCTGACGCCCTGTATGCCTCTGACTACGACGTGTACGCCGCCACCTACTACAACGGCAAGGTGTACGCCTACGGCGAGAACCCCCAGGCAGAGGACTACCAGACCGACGGCATGCACTTCTTCGTCATCGACGCCGAGACCGGCAAGATGGAGATGGATGTCACCGGATACGACTACTTCACCAACCTGTGTGACATGACCTTCGACTACACCGACGGCGCTTTGTACGTGGTGGGCAACGCCAAGAACTCCACCGGCAACTCCACCCTGTACACCATGGACACCACCACCGGCCAGCTGTATGCTGTGGCCGCTCTGGACCGCTACGTGGTAGGCCTGGCTGCCGACGAGAACGGCACCCTCTACGCCGTGGACTTTGACGGCAACCTGTGCACCATGGACAAGCGCACCGGCGAGATCACCGTCATCGGTGACACCGGTGTGGACCCCTGCGGCTACCAGTCCCTGGCCTTCGACTTCGACACCGACTGCCTGTACTGGGCCTACTCCAACGTGTACTCTGACCCGTGGGCTGGCATCCAGAACCGGGATACCGCTGTGTATGTGGTGGACACCACCGACGCCTCTGTGGTGAAGGTGGGCGACACCGGATGCATGCTCTCCGGCCTGTACTTCCCCACGGACAACGAGCCCCAGGTGCCCGACACCGTGAAGGCCGACAGTCTGGTGGTCAATCCCACCTCCCTGCTGCTGAACAAGGGTGAGACCGCCCAGCTCTCCGCTCTGGTGCTGCCTGTGAGCGTCAGCCAGCTGGAGGGTGTGAGCGAGGTCACCTTCACCTCCGACAACGAGGCTGTGGCCACCGTGGACCGTGAGGGCAACATCACCGCCGTAGGCCTGGGCGTGGCTCAGATCACCGTCTCCGCCGGTGACCTGTCCGTCACCTGCTCCGTGTCCGTGGTGGACGACACCGTCCAGATGTACGCCTTCAACCAGTCCGGTTGGGAGACCACCAAGCTGCTGGACCCCTCCGAGACCCTGGAGGAGGCCGTGTCCGACACTCTGGGCTTCACCATCGCCCAGGCGGTGTACAACTCCGACGACGGCTATGTGTACGCTCTGGATGAGAACAATACCCTGTACAAGCTGGCCCTGGACCTGAGCTGGTCTGAGACCCTGGGCACCGTGGACACCCAGGATGCCGACATCCTGGATCTGGCCTACAACAGCTACAACGACACCCTGTATGTGCTCACCACCTCTGTGAATGCAGAGACCATGGAGACCACCTACACCGTCCAGGAGCTGAGCACCGAAGATGCCACCCTGGGCCAGGCCTACCCCGTGTCCCGGGACATCGACACGCCCGTGAGCATCGCCTTCAACAGTGCTGACACCTTCTACGTGTACGAAGCCTTCATGGACTACATCTACCTGTCCACCCTGGACGGCACCACCGTCACCAGCGTGCTCTGGGCCCAGCAGTCCATGAGCGCCGATGCGGACACCTTCTCCATGGTGTACAGCCAGACCTATCAGCGCTTGTTTATCATGACCGTGGACACCTACTACGGCACCGGTGAGCAGACCCTGTACATGGTCGATCCCCTGTCCGGCACCATCACCCACCTGGGCGACGGCGCTTGGACCAAGGACGTGGTGGACCTGCTGCTGGTGGAGGGCGCAGCCCCCTCCCCCGCTCCCACCGCCGAAGTGAAGTAATTCACCTCAACTATGGCCCGGACGGATGTTCCGTCCGGGCCATGTCTTTTTTTGTGAAAAAAACTTCCAGCGCTCCCTTTCTCTGTCTCATTCTTCCACAATACGGGAATCCCAGGATTTTTCTTTTCCATGTTAAAGTGATAGAAATTCCCCAAAATCTTCCCCCGGCCCCCAGTGCCGCTCCCACCGACGCCCCCGAGACCCAGCCCACCGCTGTCCCGGAGGCCAAGCCCACCAAGGAGCCGGTGACGCCCCCTGAGACCGGGGACCAGGCCCAGCTGGGCCTGTATCTGGCCCTGGCCGCCGCGGCCGCCGGGGACGCTCCGCTTGGCCAGGGTAGGCCCGGCTGTGGAACCCACCTGGCGATCGGGCCAGCTGCCCCGTGTGGCCTGGTGTAGTGGCAGAACTAGGCGCCACAGCAAGGGTAACGGGCCGAACACCAGCTTGACGCAGGTCCAGCCTCGTACCCCAAGGGAGGTCCTTAGGGGGGAACGCCCTAAGTGGCTTTTCGTCCATTTTGGCCACTCAAAATGGACCCCCAGCGGGTAGCGTTTTCCTTGACAATTTCATTCTACAGTTGTAGAATACAGTTAGATACTACAAGTGTAGAAGGAGGGATATTATGAGCCACACCATCCGCCGCTTACCCGACACGGAGTTGGAGGTGATGCAGGCCCTGTGGGCCAGCGACACCCCCGTCCCCCGTGCCCAACTGGAAGAGCGTTTGGCCCAGACCCACCCCATGGCCACCACCACCCTTCTGACCCTGCTGTCCCGGCTGAGTGAAAAGGGCTTTGTCCGGGTGGACAAAGAGGGGCGCAAGAGCCTCTACGCCCCCCTGGTCACCCGGGAGGACTATCTGGCCGCCCAGAGCCGCAGCTTCATCCAGAAGCTGTGTGGGGGCAGCCTGTCCACCTTTGCCTCGGCGTTGTGTGACAGCGGACTGAGTAAGGAGGAACTGGAAGAGCTTCGGGAGCTTCTGAAAGAAGGTGACTGAGTATGTTCCGCATCCTCATTTTCCTGGTCCTGTCCCTGCTCATGGCAGGAACCGCCTACTCTCGCTACGATGCCCTGATGGGCAACGATGGCATCCCCGACCTGGGTAACCACCCCTCTTACCTGCCCTACTACCCCGCTATGCTGCTGCTGGTGATGGTCACGCTATGCCCAGTGCTTCTCACCCCTTTCATCGGCTTTGCCCGGGCAGCGGACATTACCTTTTCCTCCTATGGTGGGTTGTTTCTCCACGTCAGCCTGTATTATCTGGTGCTCCTGGCCCTGATGCCCCACCTCCGTGACCGCATCAGCGCCCGGACCTGCGCCATGCTGTGGGTCATCCCCAACGTGCTCTACCTCACCACCTACTCCACCCTTACCCCGCCCCGGCCCTGGCTCATCATCCCCCTGCCGGGACACGGGTGGACCCTGCTGTTGTGGGTATGGCTGGTGGGCCTGGTGGGGGTGCTGGCCTTTCACATCGTCCAGCACCTGCGCTTCCGCCGCCAGATTCTTTCCCCCGCCGTCCCCGCCACTGACCCCCTGACCCGGTATATCTGGGAGGAGGCCCTGAAGGAGGCGGGCTTCCGCAACCCCAAATACCAGCTGGTGATCTCCCCGGAGGTGAAGACCCCCCTGTCCATCGGCCTTCTGCCCCGCTGCACCCGGGTGGTGCTGCCCACCCGCTCCTACACCCGGGAGGAGCTGTACTGGGTCATTCGCCACGAGGTCATTCACCTGGCCCGTCAGGACAGCTGGAGCAAGTTTTTTCTCCTGTTCTGCACCGCCATCTGCTGGTTCAACCCCCTGATGTGGGTGGCCATGAAACGCTGCGCCCAGGACCTGGAGCTGAGCTGTGACGAGACCGTGCTCCTCTTCGCCCACCAGTCCCAGCGCAAGGAGTACGCCGCCCTGCTGCTGAACACCGCCGGGGATGCCCGGGGCTTCACCACCTGCCTGTCCGCCTCCGCCGCCACCCTGCGCCGCCGCCTGGAGCAGGTACTGGCCCCCGCCGCCCGCTCCAGCGGGGCCGTTGTGGTGGGGGTGCTCTTCTTCCTGGCGGCCATCACCTGCGGCAGCGTCACCCTGTCCTATGATACCGCCCCGGCCGCTCAGGTGCTCTACTCCGCCGGGGACACCGCCCAGTACCAGGCGGACGGCATCCACCTGAGCCCGCCCCATGCCCAGGCGGAGAACACCCCATATACCCTCACCGCCCCCCAGGCCTTCCACGACTACCTGTCCGGGCTGTCCCTGTCCCGGCTGATGGGGACCTACACCCTGCCAGAGACGGACTGCTCCTTCTTTCTGGAAGGCCCGGACAACTCCAAACTCATCGTCATCTCCCACCAGGTCATGGAGGTGACCGAGCTGGGCCATGATAGCTACCCTACCTACTACCATATTTCTCAGGAGGTAGACTGGGACTACCTCCTGAGCCTGATGGAGGCCTCCCCGCACTCATGGACTTGAAAAAAACCATTGCACTTTGGAGACATTTGGTGTATTATCACAGATGCAATCAAAACACAGGGGAGCTTGTGAGGCAAGCTGAGAGGAAGCCGTATCGCTTCGACCCTTGAACCTGATGCGGATCATGCCGCCGTAGGGAGTCATATGGAACCATTGTGACCAGGAGACATCCCCACAGGTGTCTCCTGGTTTTGTACACCTGGACAAAAGGGGGGAAAATGGGCATCCACGGTGAGTCCGTGGCGGGCTGAGGGGGAGCGCCCTGGGCCTGTATGACAGCGATGGGAAGCCGTGTTCCGGCGTGAGAGGAGACCAGCAAGTCTCGACCGACCATTTTACGTTCTTACGGAGGGCGTCGCTGTCTCATGCCGTTTCTCCCGGAACTGTTACGAGGTGTAACCAAGATGAAAAATACCAAAGTTCTCAAGCTGACCCTGGCGGGCATCCTGTGCGCGGTGGCCGTGGTGGGCAGCATCTTCTCCTTCCCCGTCTTCGGCAGCAAATGCGCCCCGGTGCAGCACATGGTCAACATCCTCTGCGCCGTGCTCCTGGGCCCCTGGTACGGGGTGGGCGTGGCCTTTGCCGCCTCTCTGCTGCGCAACCTGCTGAGCCTGGGCACCCTGCTGGCCTTCCCGGGCAGCATGTGCGGAGCGCTGCTGTGCGGGGTGGTGTACTGGAAGACCCGCCGTCTGCTCCCCACCCTGGTGGCGGAGGTGTTCGGCACCGCCATTCTCGGCGGCCTGTGCGCCTATCCCATGGCCATCCTCTTTATGGGGGCCAACGCCGCCCAGGTGGCCTTTTACGCCTACATCATCCCCTTCCTGGTGTCCACCGCCGGGGGCGCCATCCTGTCCGGGGTGATTCTCTTCTCCCTGGACAAGGCCGGGGCCCTGAAGGGCATGCAGCATAAGATTTCCGCCTGACTCCATGGTTGGAGGGCTTGCCGCTGATTGTGGCAGGCCCTCCCTTTTTGGTATCCGGGCGGAACATTTTCTGCTACAATGACACAGAGAATACACATCCCCCGGGTATCCTGAGGGGGAAAGGAGGCGGGAGCATGGAGACCCGTATTTTGATTGCCGAGGACGACCCCCGTCTGCGGGAGGTCCTGTGCGACTACTTTGCCAGCAAGGGCGTCCGCCCCATCCAGGCGGAACACGGGGCGCAGGCCCTGGAATGGGCGGAAAGCCAGGAATTTGACGCGGTTTTGCTGGACATTATGATGCCCAAGCTGGACGGGCGCAGCGTGTGCCGGGCCCTGCGGCGCACCCAGGACGTGCCCATCCTCTTCCTCACCGCCCTGTCCGACGAGGAGGACACCCTGCTGGGCTACGAGCTGGGGGCGGACGACTACATCACCAAGCCCTTCCATCTCTCGGTGGTGTACGCCAAGACCATGGCCCTCATCCGCCGCAGCCGGGGCAGTGTGCGAGCTGGGGACCGGATGGAGCTGGACGGGCTGGCCCTGTCCCTGTCCGCCCAGAAGGTGTACCTGGAGGGGCGGGACATCCCCCTCACCCCCAAGGAGTACGCCCTGCTCCACTGCCTGATGTCCCACCGGGGCCAGGTTTTGAGCCGGGAGCAGCTGCTGCGCCACGGCTGGGGCTACGACTATCAGGGGGACGACCGGGCGGTGGACACCCACATCCGCCGCCTGCGGGAGAAATTGGGCCCCTGGGCCGGGCACATCCGCACCGTCATCAAGGCGGGCTACCGATTGGAGGGGTGAACATGGCAGACACCAAAAAACGCCGTCCCCGTGCCCGGCCCACCCTCACCGGGCTTCTGTGCCTGGTGGTGCTGGTGCCCTGGCTTCTCTGCATGGGGCTGCTCACCGCAGCCGTGGCCCAGGGGGAGGGCAACGCCCTGGCCATCCGGTACAGTGACCAGGCCCGGCAGCAGGTCATCCAGTCCTCCCTGCCCTGGGGCCAGGTGGATGGGTGGGGGTGGAGCGCCCGCTACTTCCTGGGGGCCTCCGGCCTCTTCGATGCCATGGGCAACCCCCTGGGGGGCAGCTGGCAGGACTTCCTCGCCCTGGAGTATCTCACCCAGGAGGAATATGAGGCGGAGGTGGAAACCTCGGGCCGCTATGCCCGGGCCATTCTGGACCGGGCCTGTCTCACCGAGGAGGCACGGAATGACATGGAGACAGGCTATTTCGACTTGCACCCCCAGCCCCTGCGCCTGGAGGGGGTCTTGGAGGATGCCATCTTCACCCCCCGCACCATTTCCTTCTGGTCCACAAGGTCTCAGAACCCCACCTGGGTCCAAATCTACGACGATCCCACAGCCATCCACCCACAGGCGCAGACCGTCACCCTCTACGCCACCCGGTATCACGCCTGTTGCCCCCCGGAAACCTCCCCCCTCACCTACCGGGGAACCCGGTATGACAGCCTGTCCCAGCTGGTGGAGACCCTGGGGCCCGACCTGCTGAACGCTGAGGTCCCGGTGCAGCTGTGGAGCTGGCCCAACCTGCTGGTGGGCACCGCAGTCTCCACGGACCAGGGCATTCTGGTGTGCGGGGTGTGGGCGGACCTGTGGCCCCTGGTCTGGGAGCGCCTGTGGTGGGTATACCTGCTCACCCTGGGCCTGTGCGTGCTGCTCCTTGGGGGTCTTCGGCGGGTGCTGGTCCGTGAGCTTTTGGCCCCCATCCAGCAGCTGTCCCAGGCCCTGGACACCCGGCAGAAGTGGCTGCTGCTGCGCCCCAGCCAGGTGTGCCGCTGGGAAGAAGGCCACAAACTCCAAGAACAGTTCCAGGCCCACGGGGCGGAATATCGGGAGCAGAAGGACGAGATTCAGCGGCTCAACCAGGCCCTCACCTATGCCCAGGCCGCCGAGGAGCACCGCCGCACCTTCACCAGCCACTTGGCCCACGAGCTGAAAACCCCCTTGGCGGTGATTCACAGCTACGCCCAGGGGCTGCAAGAGCACATCGCCGAGGACAAGCGGGAGAAGTACCTGGCCACCATTTGCAGCGAGGCGGAGCGGATGAACGGCATGGTTCTGGAGCTTCTGGACCTGTCCCGGCTGGAGGCGGGGCGGGTAAAGCTGTGCCGGGAAAATTTCTCCCTGTCCGATCTCACCCGCTCCACCCTGGAAAAGCTGGCCCCCACCTTGGAGGCCAAGGGGCTGCGGCTGTCCACCGCTCTGGAGGACCCCGCCCCCGTCCTGGCCGACCGGGGCCGGATGGCACAGGTGGTGGAGAACCTGCTCACCAACGCCGTCAAATATACCCCCGCCGGGGGTGAAGTGGGGGTGGAGGTGGCTCAGACGGACCGCCACACCACCCTGCGGGTGTCCAATGACTGCCCGCCCATCCCCCAGGAGGAGCTGGACCAGCTCTTTGAGCCCTTCTACCGCCGGGAGGACGCCGCCCCCGGGGAGGGCACCGGGCTGGGGTTGGCCATTGTGCGGCACATTGTGCAGCTCCACGGGGGCAGCTGCCAGGCCAGCGCCACCCCCGGCGGGGTGGTCTTCACCGTGACGTTGTGAAACGTGTTGCCGCCGTCAGCCTGGCTGTCGGCAGACCGTTGTAGGGGAGGGGCTTGCCCCTCCCGAGTCCCCAGGGCAATGCCAGAAAACCAGCGGGCCGGGCAAGCCCGGCCCCTACGCCCGTTGATAAAAACCACTCTATCTGCACTAAAAGGAGGACTCCGGCCAGTGGGCCGGAGTCCTCCTCGTTACAGCGTAATTTTCACCTGTTCGCCCTCATGGCCCTCCACCTCCACCAGGGTCCACTTGGGGTAGTGGCGGCGGAACCGCCGCCACGCCTTCATCAGCCCCGCCATCTGTTTTTGCGTGATGGGAACCCCCTTTTTCCGCAGGGCTGCACAGGCCACCCGGGCCGTCAGTCCATTCACCATCAGACCCGTGGGAAAGGGGATGTTCAGGTTGTGCTCCCCGTCTCTGACTATAATGCGCATACGCTCACTCCACGAAGATGCGCACGGTGTCCCCCTCGGCGGACTCCACTTCCACCAGGTTGCCCACCGAGCCGCACCGCACCAGATCCAGAATCTTGCCCAGGTCAATGCCCTTCAACGCGTCGGTTCCGGTAAACTGGGTCACATCCATCCCCATATCCATGGCCGCCTCCACCAGGCCCAGGGGCAGATTCACCCGCACCTTGTCCCCTTCGGCAGAGTCCACCACAATGCGCAGCACCATGTCCTTCAAGTCCTTGCGCTGCTCGGCGGGCAGCACCCGCACGGCAGGTACTTCCGGCTCGGCCTTGCCGGACAGCAGCTCATCCACGCTCACCCCCAGGATTTTTGCCAGCTGGGGCAGCAGGGTGATGTCCGGGCAAGTCTGGTCGTTCTCCCACTTGCTCACCGCCTGAGGGGTCACCCCCAGCTGCTGCGCCAGTTCGTCCTGTTTCAGCCCCTTGTCCCGGCGCAGGGCGGCAATTCTCTTTCCCAACGTGGTCTCCATAACCATCTCTCCTTTTTCGTTTCTACCCTTACCTTACCCTCTGGCCCCGGAAAACGGAAGGGCTCATCCGTTGAGTGGCCCCCAATCCGCTCAACCAAACGGGGATTATCCCCTCAACCAGCGGTTGATTGGGTGAACATCGGCGTAAAAACGGGCTGCGGACCAAATTCCCGCAGCCCGTTTGCTCACTTCACTTTTTTCAGTGCTGCCAGCACCTTGTCCTGGCAGGGCATCCGCTCTCGGCGGGGAAAGGTGTGCTCAAACCAGCCCCGCAGCTCCTTGGCCTGGTCCACAGGTAGGGCGGACAGGTAGGGGATGGTGGCCCCCTGGGCCGCCATCAGGGTGTAGTACACCACCGGGTCGTCCTTGTGCTCCAGGGGCTGGCGGAGGATATACTCCACCGCCTGGGGCCGCCGGGTGGGGTCCAAGTCTGCCAAGGCCTCCTCCACGTCTCGCACCAGCTTCTCATGGCAGGGGTTGTCCGCCGGACCGCCCCCCAGGCCAAAGGCCCCGTCCCACAGCTTCCGGTTACGGTTCAACTGGGCCACCAAGTCCAGATAGGCTCCATACAGCTGTTCCAGTTCTTCCATGTCCGTCACCTGCCGTTATCGCATCTTCTTCAGCAGCGCCACCAGCCGCCGCTGCACCGGGGTCTGCTCCCGGCGGGGGTAGGAGCGCTCATACCACCACTGTAGGTCCCGGGCCTCCTCCGCCGTCAGGTCCTTCAGGTAGGGCATCACCACCCCGTGCACCGCCACAAACATCCAGTACACCGTGGGGTTGCGCTTGTGCTCCAGGGGCTGGTGGAAGATGTACTCCACCGCCTCCCGCCGCTCGGTCTCCGGCACCTGGGCCAGGGCCGCCTCCACCTGCTGGACAAACTGCTGGTGGAAGGAGTTGGGGGCAGGGCCGCCGATGAGGCCATAGGCCCCCTGGAACGGCCGCTTCTGGTTCTGGGGCAGGGCCGCCTGCTCCAAATATTCCCGGTACAGTCTGAGTAATTCTTCCATGTCGTTCTCCCGCCAACTCCCTGGCCATAGGGTATTTTCTTCCATTGTAGCCGCTGGCCTCCCCCCTGTCAACGGTGGAATGTTTCCAAGGCGTAAACAAATTGTAACCATTCTTAACCCCTCTGTTGTTGTACCGGGGCTTTTGCGTCGATATAATAATGATATCTGAACCAAGGAGGTAATTGTATGCGTCGGACCCTGCTGTGTACCCTGTGCATGCTCATGTGCATGGCGCTGTCCGCCTGCACTGCCGCCCCTGCTGCTTCCCCGGACCCGGCCTCCATCGGCTCCTCCAGCCAGTCTCTCACGGGCACCTGTACCCCCGACCCCGACGAGACCGACACGTTGCCCGACGTGTCCCGGGATATCCCCGCCTATCAGCCCGATGTGGAGACCCCCCTGTCCTATGAGTACGACGGCGCCGTCCTCACCGCCAACGGGCTGCGCCATTACAGCCTCCAGGGCTACTCCATCGTCTATGACCCCAACCTCTTCACCCGCCAGGGCTGGGAAAACGGGGACGCCTATCTGATCAGCGAGGGCAACTATCTGTCGGTGAACCGTCTCAACGGCATGGACGCCGTCACCCTCCGCCAGGGCCTGATCCTCCAGGAGGAGATTCCCGACCTGGGCCAGCAAGTCCAGGTGGGCAGCGGAACCTACACCGCCCACACCCTGGTGGTCAGTCCCCAGGACGGCATCTACCGCCAGTTCTGGATTCTGGAACTGGGGCCCAACTCCTCGTTGTTGGTGGAGCAGTCCTACGTCATGGAGGACCCCAACGCTACTCAGTACCAAGCCATTCAGAAGGCCATGCTGGATACTTTGACACTGGAGTAATCTCACCAAATCCCGGCGGCTGCACGGACGTTGCAGCCGCCGGATTTTTCACGGTAAAATCCCTTGCAATTGACACATCCTATGGTATACTCATGCAGGCACTTATGTTTCCAGAAAGGAGTCTGGAGAATGAATTACGAATTACTGTTGGAAGGCTGGTGTGAACTGGGCCTGGGACTGCTCCACTCGGGGGCGGAAATCTACCGGGTGGAGGACACCCTCCACCGCCTGGCCCGGGCCTACCACCTCACCTGTGAGGTGTTCGCCATTCCCAACTGTCTCATGGTCTCGGTCACCGACCCGGAGGGCCGGGTCCACACCCGAATGCGTCAGGCCACGGTGTCGGGCACCGACATCGAGGGCATTGAGCGCTACAACGCCCTGTCCCGCCGCCTGTGCGCCAACCCGCCCCAGGACCCCCAGGACTTCCTGCTGGCGGTGCGACAGACCGCTGCCTCCATCCGCCGCTACCCCGCCCACTACCAGCTGGTGGGCTATTTTGTGGGCTCTCTGTTCTTCTCCCTGTTCTTCTCGGGAGGCTGGCTGGAGTCCCTGGTGGCCGCCCTGTCCGGCCTGCTGTGCGGCATGTGCATGCTGGCCCTCAACCGCACCCGCTCCAACTTCTTCATCAACACCATGGCCAGCGGCTTTGTGCTGGCGCTGGTGGTGTATGTGGCCCTGGGGCTGGGGCTGCCCATCAACCCCGGCACCGCCGTAGTCGGCTCCATCATGGTGTTGGTGCCCGGCCTGGTGTTCACCAACTTCATGAGCAACCTGCTCACCGGGGACATTGTCTCCGGCCTGTCCACCTTCACCCGGGCGGTGCTCACCGCCGGGGCCATCGCCCTGGGCACCGGCGCCGCCATGGCCCTGTGTCAGAACCTCTTCCCCAACTCCAACCCCCTCACCGCTGTGGCGGTCTACTCCCCCCTGGGGTATTGCTTCTTCGCCTTTATGGGGTGTCTGGGCTTCTGCCTACTCTACAACGTCCGGGGCATAGGCTCCTTTTTGTGCTGCCTGGGCGGCGCTTTGGGCTGGGCGGTGTACCTGCCGGTGATGTGGCTGACGGACAACAACGTGTTTATCTCCAACCTGGCCGCCTCGGTGGGGGTGGCCATCTACGCCGAGATCATGGCCCGGCTGCGCAAATGCCCCACCATCTCCTACCTGGTGGTGTCCTACTTTCCCCTGGTCCCCGGCTTCACCGTGTATCAGGCGGTGGACTACGGCATCCGGGGAGAGTCCCAGCTGTTTCTGGAGACCATGATTCGCACCTTCGGCATCTCCGGCTGCATCGCCCTGGGCACCCTGCTGGTGTCCACCGCCGTGCGCATGTACTGTACCCGAAAGGAGAAACCCCATCTATGAGCCGCTACCAAACCGTCCTGTTGGACGCCGATATGACCCTGATGGACTTCCACCGCTCGGAGCGGGAGGCCCTGCGGGAGGTCTTCACCCGCCGGGGCTACGACTTCGGAGCCGAGGAGGAGGCCCTGTACCAGAAGATCAACAACGCCCTGTGGGACGCCTTCGCCCGGGGCGAGATCGACCAGGACTTCCTGGGTGTGGAGCGGTTTGCCGCCTTCATGCGGGTGCGGGGCGGAACCCACGACCCCCGGGCCTGGAACTGGGAGTTTGTCAACACCGTGGGCAAGGGGGCCTATCTGCTCCCCGGAGCCTGGGAGTTCTGCGAGAAGCTCCACGCCATGGGCCTCACTCTGGCCATCGCCACCAACGGCATGCCGGCGGCCCAGCGGGGCCGCTATGAGGGCACCCACCTCAATACCCTCATCCCCAACCTGTTCATCTCCATGGAGCTGGGGGTGCAAAAGCCCATGCCCGGCTTCTTCGACAAGGTGTGCGACGCCCTGTCCATCACCGACCGCTCCACCGTAGTCATGGTAGGGGACGGGCTGGGCAGCGACATTTTAGGGGGCAATCGCTCCGGTATCGACACCATCTGGTATAACCCCCAGAACCAGCCCCTCACCGGACCCGCTCGCCCCACCTACACCGCCGCCTCCTACGACGATATCATCCATATTTTGGAATGACCGAACCCCACATCTTTGACATATTTTTGCCAAACTTAAAACTCTCATAATACTTTGTTACCGCTTTGTAGTTGACCCCCCTGTGCCCCCGTGATATCATGAGTTAAGCTTAGCGGAAAACAAGGAGATCTCGGATGATGAGAAAGAAAAACCGTGGATTTTATTATATATTGGCAGCCGTCTGTCTGATCTCTCTGCTGTCCGGCTGCGGCCGTTCCACTGCAGAGCATACGGAAGCCCCCACCGCCAGCACGGCGGTCCAAACCCAGCGCCCGGCGGCCATCACCGCCGCCCCCACCCCGGTGCCTACCCCTACGCCCGTGCCCACCCAGGCGCCCTCTGCCGCGCCTACCCCGGCACCCACACCCAAGCCCAACCACAACTCCTACAATGGCACCTACACCTTGGGCACCTTCGTGCCGGAAAGCGCCCCAGTGGATGACAGCTGGTTTTCCACCGCCGCCTTCCTGGGTGACTCCCGCACCGAGGGCCTCCAGGCCTACAGCGGCCTGAAATACGGCGATTTCTTCTACTCCCGGGGCATGAACGTGTTCCGGGTGGACGACGAGGACTACAAAGTGGTGACCATTGACGGCCAAAAATACACCATTTTGGAGGCTCTGGCCCGACAGCAGTACCAGAGCGTGTACATCATGATGGGCATCAACGAGCTGGGCTATCCTGCGGCCAGCTTCCGCTCGGGGCTGTCCAAGCTGTTGCAGCGGGTCAATGAGATTCAGCCCAATGCCGTCATCTACCTCCAGACCCTGCCGCCGGTGAATGAAGAGGTGGCCCAGAAAAACAAGCTGGACCCCTCTCTGAACAACACCAACGCGGCAACCTTTAACCAGATCATCAAAGAGCTGGCGGCCCAGTACAAAGTGGCGCTCATCGACACCGCCTCCGTGTACCGGGACCAAAACGGCTCCCTGCCCGCAGACCTGGCCTCCGACGGCGTTCACTTTGTCCCCAGCGCCTACCGCCGCTGGGTGGACTACATGGCCAGCCACACCTTGAGCTTCCAGAGCTTTGACGCCAGCCGGAAGTAACCCCCAAAAACGATCAGAGGAAGTGCATCCATTATGAGAAAGAAATTGGCCGTATTGTTCGCCGCCCTGCTGGCGGTCAGCCTGGTGGGTTGCTCCAACAGCGCCCCCAAAACCTCCTCCGGTTACACCGTGGACGACGCCCAGGTGCTGCTGGACGCCGGGGTGTTTGACGGTGAGATGGGCCAGATCGACCTGGACACCGTGGCCATGCTCTACGACATTGACCGGGACACCATTCAGGACGGCGTGAGCTACCTGGCCTCCAACACCTCGGTGAGCGCCGACGAGCTGACCATCCTGGTCCTCACCGACGAAGAGGCCGCCAAGACCGCCGAGACCGCCTGTGAGAAGCGGCTGGACAACCAGCTGAAAACCGCCAAGAATTACACCCCCGCCGCTGTGCCCCGCCTGGAGGGCGGTGTGATTCGCCGCCAGGGCAACACGGTGCTGCTGGCCGTGGGCGATCCCTCCAAGCTGCCCGGCGTGGTGGACCAGCTGGGGAACTGAGAACAGACAAAAAGGATGCTCGTTTTAGCGAGCATCCTTTTTGTCATGTTCAAGTGAATAACGAAGAATGAATCGTGAAGAAGTATGGTGTGCCTGCGGCACGGATTTCAATTTGGGGCGGAGACTTGAGGGCCTGCATTCTTCATTCTTCATTTTTCATTTATCATTCTTCATTCACCTAGTCTGTCCGTCTCCCCGGACGATGTACTTATAGGTGCACAGCTCGCCCAGGCCCATGGGGCCACGGGCGTGGAGGCGCTGGGTGGAGATGCCCATCTCACAGCCCAGGCCGAACTGGCCTCCGTCGGTGAATCGGGTGGAGGCGTTCCAGTACACCGAGGAGCTGTCCACCTGGGTGGTAAAGGCACGGGCGGCGGCCTCGTCGGCGGTGATGATGGCCTCACTGTGGCCGGTGGAGTGGGCGTTGATGTGGTCGATGGCCTCACTTACGCTGTCCACCACCCCCACGGCCAGGATGTAGTCCAGAAACTCCGTGTCAAAGTCCTGGTCTCCCGCCGGGGTGCCGGGGATGATGGCGGCGGCCCGAGGGTCCAGCCGCAGCTGCACCGGGTTGGCCTGCCGCCCTTTTACCAGTCTGGCATAGACCATGGGCAGGAACTGCTCGGCCACTTCTCGATGCACCAGGCACACCTCGCAGGCATTGCACACGGAGGGGCGGGAGCACTTGGCATTCTCCAAAATATCCAGGGCCATATTCAAATCCGCCGCTTGGTCCACATACACATGGCAGATGCCGGTGCCCGTCTGGATGACGGGGACGGTGGCCTGCTCCACACAGGCCCGGATGAGCCCCGCTCCGCCCCGGGGAATGAGCAGGTCCACCAGGCCGTTGGCCTGCATCAGCTCCGTGGACGAGGCCCGGGTGGTGTCTTCCACCAGCACCACGCTGTCTCCCGGCAGCCCCGCCTGCTCCAGTCCCGCTTGCAGGGCCGCCACAATGGCGGCGGCGGACTGGTGGGCCTCCTTGCCGCAGCGCAGCACGCAGGCGGACCCGGCCTTGAGGGCCAGGGCGGCGGCGTCCGAGGTGACGTTGGGGCGGCTCTCATAGATGATGGCGATGACACCCATGGGGCTGGCGGTCTTTTCAATGACCAGGCCGTTGGGCCGCTCTTCCCGGCGCAGCACCTGACCCACCGGGTCGGGCAGCTGGGCCACTTCCCGCATGCCTGTGGCCATGTCCTGAATGCGCTGGGGGGTGAGGAGGAGGCGGTCCAGCATCACCGGGGCGATGGTGCCCTTGGCCCGCTCCATGTCCTGGGCGTTGGCGGCCAGAATGTCCGCCTCATGAGCCTCCAGCTGGTCTGCCATACACAGCAGAGCCTGGTTTTTCTCCTCCGTGGTGGCCGCTGCCACCTGTTTTTTGGCCGCCTTGGCGCGGCGCAGCAGTTCCTGGGTGGTCATACGTGTTCCTCCTTTTGGGCGCAGAATCGGGTGCCCACCGGCTTTCCCTCCACCAGATCATACAGCAGCTCCGGGTGCTCGCCGTGGGAGATAACCATGTCGCAGCCCTGCTCCATGACCATCTGGGCCGCCCGCAGCTTGGTGGCCATGCCGCCGGTGCCCAGGGTGGTGCCCGCTCCTCCGGCCAGGGCCAGTATTTCCGGGGAAATATGGTCCACTCGGTCGATGAGTTGGGCATTGGGGTCTTTATGGGGGTCGGCGGTGTACAGCCCTTGGATATCACTGAGCAGTACCAGCACGTCCGCATGGATGCAGCAGGCCACCACCGCCCCCAAGGTGTCGTTGTCGCCCACCTTGATCTCGGCGGTGGCTACGGTGTCGTTTTCATTGATGACGGGGAGCACCCCCAGCTCCAGCAGCCGCTCCAGGGTATTCTGGAAGTTCTCTCTCCGGTCCGGGTGGTCGATGTCCTCCCCGGTGAGGAGGATTTGGGCCACGGTGTGGTTGTACATGGCAAAGAGCCGGTCGTAGGTGTACATCAGCTCACACTGGCCCACCGCCGCGGCGGCCTGCTTGGTGGGCATATCCTGGGGCTTGCCGGGCAGGTTGAGCTTGCCCACCCCCATGCCGATGGCGCCGGAGGAGACCAAAATGGTCTCGTGTCCTGCATTCTTCAAGTCAGACAGCACCTTCACCAGCTGCTCCACATGGCGGATGTTCAACAGGCCCGTGGGGTGTGCCAGGGTGGAAGTGCCGATTTTCACCACAATTCTCATAACATGTCCTCTCGCTTTAGTGTGTTAGATTGGAGTTATCATACCACGGGGGGCAAAAAAAAGAAAGCCCCTTTTGAAGGGGCTTTCGGGACTGGTTCGTGGACAACTATGGAATGAAGAATGAATAGTGAATAATGAATAATTATGGTGTGCCGCTGGGGCGGCACGGATTTCATTAAAAGGGCGTAGGGGAGGGGCTTGCCCCTCCCGAATTTCTCAGGGCAACGCCAAGGAATCGGCGGGCCGGGCAAGCCCGGCCCCTACCACTTCTACCGATGTCCACCGTATGTCCTAGGGTGTACAAACAGCCTCCAGGGCCTGCATTCTGCATTCTTCATTTTTCATTCTTCATTTAATAGCGCCGAACCACCGCCACCACCCGGCCCAGAATGGAGCACCCCTCCCCGTCAATGGGCTGGTACTCTCCGCTGGAGTTCTCCGGGTACAGCCAAACATGGCCATTTTCCCGGCGGAAGGTCTTCACCGTGGCCTCGTCCTCAAACAAAGCCACCACAATGTCCCCGGGGTTCACCTCCGGCTGCTGGTGCACCACCACCAGATCGCCGGGGAGAATCCCCGCCTCGATCATGGACTCCCCCCGCACCCGCAGGGCAAAGTGCTCCCCCACCCGGCCCCCGGTGTCAAAGGTCAGGTAGTCCTCAATGCACTCCTCGGCCAGAATGGGGCTGCCGGCGGCCACCGAGCCCACCAGAGGCACCTGGTCCCGGCGGTTGTGGCAGCCGTCGGTGATGGTGATGGCCCGGGTCTTCCCCTCCGCCTGGCTGATGAGCCCCGCCTCCCGCAGGCCCTTCAAATGAAAGTGCACCGTGGAGGGGGACTTGAGCCCCACATGCTGGGCAATCTCCCGCACCGAGGGAGGGTATCCGTTCTCCTGGGCGAAGGACAAAATGTAGTCGTAAATCTCCTGCTGCTTGTGGGTCAATTTACTCATATGGCCCCGCCCCTTTCTCGCACATTCCGTTATTTTTTTCATTGTACCATGTCCCCGCCACGATGTCAAACATTTGTTCCATTTCGTCCGGTTTCCAGGGATTTCCCCCGGGAGCGGTTGAAATAAGCCGGATGTTTTGCTATAATAAAAGATAATTTTTCTTAAGGAATGGGACCCTATGAAGTATGATCGGTGGAATCTCCGCCCCAGCGGCCCAGCCGGGTCCAGGGCGGAGCTGGAACGGGCAGGGTTACCCCCCTTGTGCGCCGCCGTTTTGTGTGCCCGGGGGGTGGACACCGCCCCAGCGGCCTCGGCCTTTTTGGCCCACGGCCCCGACCTGCTCCACGACCCCTTTCTCCTCCAAGACATGGAGAAGGCCGTGGAGCGCATTTCCCGGGCCATCCGGGAGCAAGAGACCGTCGCCGTCTACGGCGACTACGACGTGGACGGCATCACCGCCACCTGTCTGCTCACTCAGTTTCTCCGCACGCTGGGTGGCCAGGTGGTCAGCTACATCCCAGACCGTACCGAAGAAGGGTACGGCCTGAACAACCACGCCATTGACGCCCTGGCCCGCCAGGGGGTCACCTTGATTGTCACGGTGGACTGCGGCATCACCGCCGCCCAGGAGGTGGAGTACGCCCGGGCCCTGGGGGTGGACGTGGTCATCACCGACCACCACCAGTGCAAGGAGGTCCTGCCCCAGGCCGTGGCCGTGGTGGATCCCCGCCGCCCCGACTGCTCCTACCCCTTCCCCGATCTGGCGGGTGTGGGGGTCGCGTTGAAGCTGGCCCTGGCCCTCACCGCCCCGGCCCAGCGCCCCCAGGTGCTGCTGGACTACAGCGAGCTGGCCGCCATCGGCACGGTGGCGGACGTGATGCTCCTGCAAGGAGAAAACCGGGCCCTGGTGCACCTGGGGCTGGAACGGCTGGCCGACTGCTCCCGCCCCGGCCTCCAGGCCCTGCTGCGGGAGGCGGGCTGTCCCCGGGGACAAGTGCCCACCACCGTCACCATCGGCTATGGCCTGGCCCCCCGCATCAACGCCGCCGGGCGCATGGAGCAGGCGGGCACCGCCCTGGAGCTGCTGCTCACCCAGGACCCCCAGCGGGGGCAGGAGCTGGCCCAGGAGCTGTGCCAGCTCAACCGCCTGCGTCAGGCCATTGAATTGGAGATTTTCCAGCACTGCGACCAGCTGCTGACCCACACCCCAGCCCTGTCTGCCCCGGTGATTGTGCTGGCGGGGGAGGGCTGGCACCAGGGAGTCATCGGCATTGTGGCCTCCCGGCTGGCGGAGAAATACGCCTGCCCCGCCTTTATGATCAGCCTGGACGGGGACAAGGGCAAGGGCTCTTGCCGCTCCTTCGGCGGCTTCAACCTGTTCGGCGCCCTGGAGCGCTGCGCCCCCCTACTGGACAGCTACGGCGGCCACGAGCTGGCGGCGGGCTTCTCCATCCGTCGGGACAACATCCCCGCCTTCCGGGCCGCCCTGTGTCAGCTGGTGGAGGAGTTTGCCGGACACCAGCCCATGGAGTCCTCCCTGGACGTGGACTGTGAGATTCCCCACTGTTCCCTGCTGTCCACCCAGGACGTGGAGTCTCTGTCCCTGCTGGAGCCCTTCGGCTCGGGCAACCCCAAGCCGGTGTTTCTGCTGCGCTCGGTGTGTGTACTCTCCCACACGGATGTGGGGGGCGGCCGCCACCTGAAATTGAGGCTGCGCCGGGACGGAGTGGTCATGGACGCCATCTTCTTTTCCGCCAACACCGCCGCCTGCGGCATTGAAAACGGCCAGCGGCTGGATATCGCCTTTACGTTACAGATCAATCAGTTCCGGGGCAACCGCACGGTGCAATTGCAGCTGTGCGACCTGCGCCCCGCCCCCACCCGCTCCCAGCTGGAGCGCTCCCTGTTCCGTCGGCTCCAGGCCGGGGAGACCCTGTCCCCCTGGGAGGCGTCTCTGATGCTCCCCCAGCGCCGGGACTTTGCCCACCTGTGGCGGTATTTGGAGCAGCTGTGCGCCGCCGGGCCCGCCCAGGCCCCCATGGACCAGCTGCTGCGCCAAGTCACCCGCAGCTTTTCCGGCCACCGCTCCTACGGCAAGGCCCTGGTGTGCCTGCACGTGATGGATGAGCGGGGGCTCATCCAGGTGGCGGTGCAAAACCAGCAGGCCACGGTGCGGCTGTGCCGCCCCCGGGAGAAGGTGGACTTGGAGCAGGCGGGCATGATGCGCCAGCTCCGCCACGATTTGGGATAAATCCGCCCCCATTTTCTGTATATTCCCCATGTTATGGTATGACCCTGGACCAGATTGGTCCAGACTATGGAGAGAGAGTTTTGTGTGGGCCCGGCCCACGCCCGTGTCCGTTGCCCGGACGCCCGAGGAGGTATGACCATGGAATCCATCGAAACACGCTACCAGGCTCTGGAGCAACAGGTGCTTCAGCGCAACCCCAACGCCGATGTGAAGCGGCTGCGCACTGCCTTTGACTACGCCAACGCCCACCACGGCACCCAGCTGCGCAAGAGCGGAGAGCCCTACATCACCCACCCCCTGGCGGTGGCGGAGATTGTCAACGAGCTGGACCTGGATTTGGACTCCATCATCGCCGCCCTGCTCCACGACTGCATTGAGGACACCGACGCCTCCCACGACGACATTGCCAAACTCTTTGGCTCCACGGTGGCGGACCTGGTGGAGGGGGTCACCAAGCTGACCCGGATGCAGTACACCTCCAAGGAAGAGGAGCAGATGGAGAACCTGCGCAAGATGTTCATGGCCATGGCCCAGGACGTGCGGGTCATCCTCATCAAGCTGTGCGACCGCCTGCACAACATGCGCACCCTCCAGTACCAGTCGGAGAAGAAGCAGCGGGAGAAGGCTCTGGAGACCATGGAGATCTACGCCCCCATCGCCCACCGCTTAGGTATGCAGCGCATCAAGTGGGAGCTGGAGGACATCTCCCTGCGCTACCTGGACCCCATCGGCTATGAGGAAGTGGAGCAGGAGCTGGAGAGCATCACCACCCGCAACGCCCAGTTCTTCTCCAACATCCAGCAGCAGCTGGAGGAGCGGCTGGCCGCCGACGGCATCCAGTGCAAGGTGTACGGCCGGGTCAAGCACATCTACTCCCTGTACCGGAAGATGTACACACAGAACAAAAATTTCAAGGAAATTTTTGATTTATATGCCTTCCGCGTCATTGTCCCAGACATCCCCAGCTGCTATAATGTGCTGGGCTCCATCCACGACATGTATAACCCGGTGCTGGGCCGATTCAAAGACTACATCGGCACCCCCAAGCCCAACGGCTATCAGTCCCTGCACACCACTGTCATCGGCCGGGACGGCATCCCCTTCGAGGTGCAAATCCGCACCTGGGAGATGCACCAGACCGCCGAGTACGGCGTGGCCGCCCACTGGAAGTACAAGCAGGGGCTGGCCAACGACAAGCTGGGCAGTGAGAAGGAGTTTGAGTGGGTGCGCAAGCTGCTGGAGAGCCAGCAGGACACCGACGCCGAGGAGTTTGTCAGCACCTTGAAGGTGGATATGTTCGCCGACGAGGTGTTCGTGTTCACCCCCAACGGAGACGTGAAGAGCCTGCCCGCCGGGGCCACCCCCATCGACTTTGCCTACTCCATCCACTCCGCCGTGGGCAACTCCATGACGGGCGCCCGGGTCAATGGGCGCATTGTCACCTATGACACCCCCCTGAAAAACGGGGACATTGTGGAGATCATCACCTCCAAGGCCGCCCGTGGCCCCAGCCGGGACTGGATGAAGATCTGCAAATCCAACGAGGCGCGAAACAAAATCCGCCAGTGGTTCAAAAAGGAGCGCCGGGAGGAGAACATCGCCACCGGACGGGCCGCCTTTGAGACCGAGCTGAAACACATGGGCCTGACCATGGCCTCCATCACCACCACCCCCGAGGTCACCGACGCTCTGCTGCGGCGGCTGCGCTACGGGTCCCTGGATGAGGTATACGCCGCCATCGGCTACGGCGGCATGTCCGCCCAGAAGGCGGTGGCCCGCATCAAGGAGGAGTTGCAGCGCATCATTCGGGACGACCAGCACAAGGCGGAGCAGAAGGTGCTCCAGGCCTCTCTGGCCAAGGGAGATACCATCTTCCCCGCCGCTGCCAAGGTGTCCACCCCCACAGGCCAAAAGCCCCGCCACTCCTCCAACGGCATTCTGGTGGAGGGGCTGGACAACTGCACCGTCAAGTTCTCCAAGTGCTGCACCCCCGTCCCTGGAGACCCGGTGGTGGGCTTTATCACCCGGGGCTATGGCGTGTCCATCCACCGCAAGGACTGCCCCAACGCCGACCCCCTGCGCCGCAAGCCGGAGGAGGCAGGCCGCTGGGTGGCCGTGTCCTGGGTGGAGGGCGATCAGATCAACTACCGCACCTCCCTGGAGATCTCCGCCAAGGACCGGGACGGCCTGGCCCTGGACGTGGCCATGGCCCTGTCCACCCAGAAGGTGAAGGTGAACAACCTCTCCGCCCGCTCCCAGCCCGACGGCTACGCCACCATCTTCCTGGAGCTGTCGGTGAAGGACCGCAACGAGCTCACCGGAGTCATCAATAAGCTGTCCCAGATTCAGGGCGTGTTCTTAGTACAGAGAGCCAACGGATAAAAATAATGAAGAACGAAGAATGAAAAATGAAGAATGCAGGCCCTCCAGCTTGGTTGTTCCTCCTAAGGCATTGGGTGGACATCGGTAGAAGGGGTAGGGGCCGGGCTTGCCCGGCCCGCCGGTTTCTTGGTGTTGCCCTGAGGAATTCGGGAGGGGCAAGCCCCTCCCCTACGCCCTTCCAATAACATCCGTGCCGCACGGCGGCACACCATAATTATTCATTCTTCATTATTCACTATTCATTTATTTCCTCCATCGCATTGATTTGAAATATATAGTAAGGAGTCCTATTCCCATGGAAACCTGTTCCTTCCAGCCCCTGCTCTTCGGCGGGGACATCAACGTATACAGCGTGGCCCGGGCCTTCCACGAGGCCTATGGGGTGAAGAGCATTGCCTTCGGCAAGTTCGCCGCCACCTTCCCCTGCGCCTTCTCCTCCATCATCGACTACCGCCCCTGCCTGGAGAATGAAGACGCCGACGCCTTTTTGAAAAACGTCACCGACGTGGCCCGGGAAGTACACCCCAAGACGGTGCTGGTCATCGGCTGCGGCGACAGCTATGTGAAGCTGGCCGCCCACCTAAAAGACAAGTTCCCCGAAAACGTCAAGTGCAACTACATCTCCGGGGAAATGCTGGACCAGCTCACCGACAAAGAGCAGTTCTACGCCCTGTGCGACCGCTACGGCATCGACCACCCCACCACCTTTGTCTACTCCAAAGAGATGGGCCACGACTTCCAGCCCCCCTTCGGCGCCCCCTACATCGCCAAGCCCGCCGACGGCGTGGCCTACTGGGCCACCGGACACCGGGAGCTGAAGAAGGTGTACCTGTGCGACACCTGGGAGGACCTGCTGGCCGCCCTGGACGAGGTGTACGCCGCCGGGTATCCGGGCAAAATGATTCTCCAGGAGTTCATTCCCGGGGACGACACCTACATGCGGGTGCTGACCAACTACTCCGACCAGCACGGTAAGGTCAAGCTCATGTGCCTGGGCCACGTGCTGCTGGAGGAGCACTCCCCCCACGGCATCGGCAACCATGCCGTCATCATCACCGAGCACCAGCAGGAGCTGTGCGATAAGATTCGGGGCATGCTGGAGGACCTGGGGTACGTGGGCTTCTCCAACTTCGACATCAAGTACGACCAGCGGGACGGCAAGTACAAGGCCTTTGAGATCAACTGCCGCCAGGGCCGCTCCAACTACTACGTCACCGGGTCGGGGCACAACATCGCCACCTACCTGGTAGGCGATCTCATCGAGGGCAAGGACCTGCCCCTCACCGTGGTGAAAAACCAGAGCCTGTGGCGGATGATCCCCCGGTGTCTGGCCTATGAGTTCATCCCCAAGAACTATCACCCCCAGATGAAGGCTCTCATTCGGGCCGGGGCCGACCACCACTCCATGGAGTACCGCCCCGACTACACCCTGGGCCGAGTGCTGCGGGTGTGGAAAAACCACATCGGCAACATCCACCGCTTCCGCCAGTACTGCAAAAAGCCCCAGAATTAAGGGAGATTCCAAATATGACTGAACAAAAGCTGGGCATTTTGGGGGGCATGGGCCCCCAGGCCACCCAGGTCTTCTATCAATATGTGCTGGACCGCACCGAGGCCAGCTGTGACCAGGAGCACCTGCCCACTCTCATCCTGTCCGACACCAAAATGCCCGACCGCACCGCCGCCATCCTTTCCGGGCACACCCAAGCCCTGTATGAGCGGCTCCTTCGGGACGCCAAGCTGCTGGAGGACTGCGGCTGCACCGCCATCGCCATCCCCTGCAACACCTCCCACTACTTTGTGGACAAGCTGCAAGGGGAGCTTCACACCCCCATTCTCCACATGATTCGGGAGACTGCCGCCGCCATCTACGCCCAGGGCCGACGCCGTCCCGCCATTCTGGCCACCGACGGCACCATCCAGTCCGGGCTGTACCAGGCCGCCTGCGCCCAGTATGGGCTGGAGGCTGTGGCCCCGGATGCCGCCATTCAGGCCCTGGTGATGTCCATTATCTACGACGAGATCAAGCAGGGAGAGCGGGGCAGCCGGGAGAAGTTCGCCGCCATCGACAAGGCCATGCGTCAGGCCGGGTGTGACTGCGCCATTCTGGCCTGCACCGAGCTGTCCGTGTTCCGCACCTACCACAACTTGCCCCCCTTCTACGTGGACGCCATGGAGGTGTTGGCGGAGACTGCCGTCACCCGCTGCGGCTACCAGCTGCGTACCATTTGACCTTTTTTCTCCCGCTCTGGTGTAGGGGAGGGGCTTGCCCCTCCCGAAGCAGGATTGCACCAGACCATGGGCGGGAGGGGCAAGCCCCTCCCCTACGGGTGTTTTCCTGCGTCTTTCATCTGAAATCGAGGTGTCTACCATGAATTTGACCATGTACCGCCTGGAGGACTACTGTCACCTCCTCACCACCAAAAACCTCCTGGCCGCCCCTCTGCCCGCAGGGCTGGACCTCTCCCGCACCGTGGAGCTGGTGTCCTACGACTCCAAAAATGTCGTCCCCGGCACCCTGTTTCTCTGTAAGGGCGCCCACTTCCGCCCCGAGTACCTGCAGCAGGCCGCCGACCGGGGCGCTTTCGCCTATGTCAGTGAGACCCCCTACCCGGAGGTGGACCTGCCCTGCATCCATGTCACCGACATGCGCCAGGTCATCGCCCCCTTTGCGGTGCTGTACTACAATGACCCCTCTCGGCTGCTAAACGTCATCGGCATCACCGGAACCAAGGGCAAGTCCTCCACCACCTACTACCTCAAGTATATCCTGGACGAGTATCTGTCCAGCCGGAAGGTGCGCTGCGGGGTCATCTCCTCCATTGACACCTACGACGGCGTGGAGGAGTTTGAGTCTCACCTCACCACCCCCGAGCCTCTGGAGCTGCAAAAGCACTTCGCCAACGCACTCTGCTCCGGGCTGGGCTATCTCACCATGGAGGTGTCCTCCCAGGCTCTCAAGTACCACCGCACCCTGGGCACCCGGTTTGCCGCCGCCTGTTTTTTGAACATCGGCACCGACCACATCTCCCCCATCGAGCACCCCGACTTTGAGGACTACTTCCAGTCCAAGCTGAAGATCTTCGCCCAGGCGGAGGTGTCCTGCGTCAACCTGGACTGTGACCACGCCGACCGGGTGGAAGAAGCCGCCCGTCGGGACTGCCGCCGGGTGGTCACCTTCTCCCGCACCAACCCCAAGGCGGACGTGTACGGCTCCCACATCCGCAAGCGGGGCAACGACATCATCTTCCGGGTCACCATCGCCGGGGGCCAGTCCCGGGAGTTCCAGCTGACCATGCCGGGCCTCTTCAACACCGAGAACGCCCTGGCCGCCATCGCCGTGTGCCACGCCCTGGGCATCCCCCAGCAGTGCATCTATGTGGGCCTCATGAAGGCCCGGGTGCCCGGCCGCATGGAGGTGTACACCAACGCCAACGACCACATCACCGCCATTGTGGACTACGCCCACAACCGCATGAGCTTTGAGACTCTGTTCAAATCCGTGCTGGAGGAGTATCCCGGGCGGCGCATTGTCACCGTGTTCGGCTGTCCCGGCAAAAAGGCCCTGGACCGCCGGAGGGACTTGGGCGAGGTGTCCGGCAAATACTCCGACCTGGTGGTGCTCACTGAGGAGGACTCGGGCGAGGAGGACACCGTGTCCATCTGCCAGGAGATCGCCACCCATGTGGCCCAGCAGGGCTGCGCCTATGAGATTCAGCCCAACCGTGGCGAGGCCATCCGTCAGGCCATTCTGGGCTGCGACAAGCCCACCGTGATCCTCATCACGGGCAAGGGGGCCGAGACCCGGCAGAAGCGGGGCCTGGAGTACATCGACACCCCCTCGGACGTGGACTACTCCAAGACCTTCCTGCAAGAATATGACGTGATTCACGGCCTGGACGGCCTGGAGAAGGTGCGCTCCATCTCCTCCGTCCTCCCCGCCCTGAAAGAAATGGCGGGTCAGACCGTGGTGGTGAAGTACGGCGGCTCCGCCCTGGGCCCTGACGGGGCGGTGGACTCCATCCTCCAGGATGTAGCCACCCTGCAAATGGCGGGCCTGCGGGTGGTGCTGGTCCACGGCGGCGGCAAGAACATCACCGCCCTGCTGGAGCGGCTCAATGTCCCCACCCACTTTGAAAACGGCTACCGGGTCACCGACGAGGCCGCCCTGGGGGTGGCGGAGATGGCCCTGTCCGCCCAGGTGAACAAGTCCATTGTCTCCGCCCTCAATGACCTGGACGTGTCCGCGGTGGGTGTGTCCGGCAAGGACGGCCACCTCATCACCGCCCAGTGCAAGAACCCCGCCCTGGGCCGGGTGGGTCAGATCACCCAGGTGGACACCCGCCTGCTGGAGACCCTGCTGGGGGCTGGCTTCCTCCCCGTGGTCTCCCCCATCGCTGGCGGCGACGGGGCCGGGTACAACTGCAACGCCGACGACGCCGCCCAGGCCATCGCCGAGGCCCTTCACGCCCACCGTCTGGTGTTCCTCACCGACGTGGGAGGCATTCTCATTGACAGCCACAACACCAAGACCGCCGTGGCCCACATGGACGCCCAGCGGGCCCGTGAGCTCATGGACGCCGGACTCATCGCCGGGGGCATGGTGCCCAAGGTCCAGGGCTGTCTCCACGCCCTGGAGAGTGGCGTGGGCGAGGTGTCCATCCTGGACGGACACTGTGAGCACGTGCTGCTGCTGGATGTGCTGCACCAGCGGGTGTCCGGCACCATTCTCACTCCTTAAAAACCAAACAAAAAACCGACCGGAGAGGCAGAAATCTTCTGCTTCTCCGGTTTTTGTTTGTCTTGATTTTCACCATTTCCCTGGTAGAATCCTGCGTCCCTGGCAGGGACGCTCCGCTGGGGTCTATTTTTGACCGGGCAAAAATAGACGAAAAACCCGCTTAGGGCGTTCCCCCCTAAGGACCTCCCTGGGGTACGAGGCTGGCCCTGCGGTGGTTCTCAGGCCGGGCCGAAAAGCAAGTACCATACCAAGGGAGTAAAAAGCTCTGATTTTCTCTATTACTGCCGGGATAGTGCACGTTTCTCCAGGTTTCGGCCCTTTCTGGTCCCCCCGGCCCACGGCGGCCGGGAATCGGCCGCACACCGCCAAACTTGAGGCCCTGGCAAGAGAAACGGAATCTATCAGCGGAGTAGGTATATCCCAGAGAGGCTATACGCCATCTATGTGACCTCTCCAGGTCCAGGGCCGACTACGGCCCCACCGCACAAAACAAAATAAAATCATTGGGGTTTCAAAAGGGGCGGGCCCCTTTTGTGGCTTTTCGTCCATTTTGGCCAGTCAAAATGGACCCCAGCGGAGCGTCCCCCAGGCTGGCAAGCCTGAGACTAGGCCGTTTAGAAGAACAAGTCTGCCTAACGGCAGACAACTCCCCTTCTTTGAGCGTGGGAACCACGCCCATCAACCCTGCATAGACTGGGTCAAAATCTCTCATCCAGAGGTGTTGACCCATGAAACTTGCCCCTTTGCTGGCCGTGCTCGGCCACTCCTGTGACCAGGATGTGGACATTTCCTCCCTCTCCTGCGACTCCCGCACCGTCACCCCCGGCGCCCTCTTCGTGGCCATTCCCGGCGAACACGCCGACGGCACCCAGTACATCGCCCAGGCCGTGGACCGGGGGGCCGCCGCCGTGGTCTCCCCGGTGTCCCTGCCCTGCTCCGTCCCCCTCTTTGTGGTGGAAGAGCCCCGGGACGCCCTGGCCCACCTGGCCGCCGCCTTTTATGGCCACCCCGCCAAGAGCCTGACTCTCATCGGCATCACCGGCACCAAGGGCAAGACCACCACCGCCCACATGGTGCGGGACATTCTTCTAGCTGCCGGGCACACAGCGGGGATGATCGGAACCATGGGGGCATACATAGGCCGGGACAAGTGGGCCGACTGCCCCAACACCACCCCGGCCCCCCTGCTCCTCCACCAACTTCTGAGTGATATGGTGGCCCAGGGGTGCACCCACGTGGTGATGGAGGTGTCCTCCCAGGCCATGAAGCACCACCGGGTGGCGGGGCTCACCTTCGCCGCCGGGGTCTTCCTCAATCTCTCCCCCGACCACATCGGCCCCGGAGAACACGCCGACTACACCGAGTACGCCGCCTGCAAGGCCGCCTTCTTCGCCCAGTGCGCCGGAGCGGTGGGCAATGGAGAGGACATGGCCTGGCCCCAGATGGCCGCTCAGCTGCCCCCAGAGGCCCCGGTGGCCACCTTCGGGTTCTCCCCCACCTGCGACGTGCAAGGGGTCACGGTGGCCCCCATAGAGGCTCCCAGTGCCCTGGGCAGCCGCTTCACGGTGGCGGGCTGTGACACCCCCTATACCATCCCCCTCCCCGGGCGGCACCACGTCCAGGACGCCCTGGCGGCGGTGGCGGTGTGTCGCCAGCTGGGGCTGGCGGAAGAGGCCATCCGCCAGGGGCTGGAGGAGGCCGCCGTGCCCGGGCGGGCCCAGGTATTCCCCAACCACCGGGGAATTCGGGTGGTGGTGGACTACGCCCATAACGCCGCCAGCTTCCGGGCCATTTTGAGCTGCCTCCACTGCTACCCCCACGGGAACATCATTGTGGTGTTTGGGGCCGGGGGCAACCGTCCCCCCATGCGGCGGCTGGACATGGCCCAAGTGGCGGCGGAACTGGCAGACTGCGCCATCGTCACCACCGACAACCCCCGGTGGGAGCCGGTGGAGGACATCTGCCGCTCCATCACCCAGGCCCTGGGCCGTCAAATCCCCTGGGAGGTGATCTACGACCGGAGAGAGGCCATTTTCCGGGCCCTGGACCTGGCCCAGCCCGGAGATATGGTGGCCCTGCTGGGCAAGGGCCACGAAGGGTACATTGAGACCTGTGGGCTGCGCCTGCCCTTCTCCGAGTGGGGGGTGCTGGAGGAATACTTCCACAAAAACCTCTAAGAGGTGTGGAAGTTTCGCAGGAAAACAGCGGCGGGTGGAGTTCTTCCACCCGCCGCTTATCTGTCTCGCTTCGTCAATATCCAAAGTTGCTGTAGTCGATCATGGCCAGATCAATGGAGTTAAAGTCGTCCTGAGAGGGGGTCCAGATGTTCCCGTCGTCCTCAATCTGCACGGTGAAGGTCTCCGCCTCCCCGTTTCCGGTGTTGGGCAGCTCCTTCTCCAACAGGTCCACGATCTTCTCGGCGTACACCGCGTCGATCTCCTGGTACTCCTCCTCGCTGAGGGCCTCCAGCTGCTCCTGGGTGGTGATGCCCCGGTCCGCCAGAATCTGCTCGAAGATTTTCTCGAAGTCGTCCGAGGTCACCTTGGTCATGAGGTCAATGGGGCGCACCGTCACCTCCACGGCGTAGTTGCCGCTGTCCAGCTTGGTGGCAGCCCCCACGGTGTAGTCGCTGTGGCTGTAAATCTCCTTGTACAGCTCAGTCAACCGCTGGGTGATCTCCTCGGTGGGGTAGTCAATGAGGCCAATGCCGCTTTCAAAGAACTCCACTTCCACCTGGATGCCCTCTTCGTACTGCTGTTGGGCCTCCTCCTCGGACAGCTCCATCTCGGTCTGATAGTCCTTGTTGAGCTTGCCCAGGTATGTCAGGTCCAAATAGCCCTGGACATAGCCCTCCATGCGGCTCTTCTCGCTGCCCAGGTTCAGGCTGATGCTGCCGCAGGCGGTGAGAGACAGGGCCAGTACCGCTGCCCCGGCCATGGCCACCAATTTTCTACGCTTTTTCATGATGACGCCCCCTTTTCTTCCCAATTCTCACAACAGAAGGCGGAGAAATCCGTCCTCTTTTTGTCAGTATAGCACAAAATCGCCCCCTTGTACAGATGCAAAAAAGCCTGGGCCCACGAGAACTCGTGAGTCCAGGCTCTTTTTGTTCTAATACGGTAGCCCGTATTCCATTACACCAGCTGGATGATGGCCATCTCGGCGGCGTCGCCGCGACGGGGACCCATCTTCAGCACACGGGTGTAACCGCCATTGCGGTCGGCGTACTTGGGGCCGATCTCGTCGAAGAGCTTCTTAGCCACATCCTCCTTGGTGATGTAGCTGAGCACCTGACGGTAAGAAGCCAGGTTGTTCTTCTTAGCCAGGGTGATCATCTTCTCGGCAATGGGGGCGACCTCCTTAGCGCGGGCGTAGGTGGTCTTGATCTGACCATTCTCCAGCAGGTAGGTGGTCATGGCGCGCAGCATGGCGCGGCGCTGATCGCTGGTCTTACCCAGCTTACGGTTCTGAGCCATTTTTAACACTCCTCCGACCTCGCGTTGCGAGATCTCATTCAAATTCGTTCTGGCACCCGGATGGGGGACACTTGCGTGTGGGTGAGGAGGAACGTTACATACCCTCTACCCTGCCTGAAGTGGGCCCCCACGGGTTGCCCCGTGGGGATTGCACACACTATTAATTAGTTCTCTTCACTAGCGAGAGACAGACCCATCATCGCCAGCTTGTTGATGACCTCTTCCAGGGACTTGCGGCCCAGGTTCCGCACCTTCATCATCTCGTCCTCGGTCTTGGAGATCAAGTCCTCCACGGTGTTGATGTTGGCGCGCTTGAGGCAGTTGAAGGAACGGACGGACAGGTCCAGCTCCTCGATGGTCAGCTCCAGCACCTTATCGCGCTGGGTCTCAGCCTTCTCCACCACGGTGGACTTGGAGCCCATGGTCTCAGAGAGATCGGTGAAGAGGGTGAAGTGGTCCAGCAGGATGCGGGCGCCCAGGGACACGGCGTCCCGGGCGGAAATGGTGCCGTTGGTCCAGACCTCCAGGGTCAGCTTGTCGTAGTCGGTGGCGTCTCCCACGCGGGTGTTCTCCACGGTGTAGTTGACCTTGCGCACAGGGGTGTACACAGAGTCCACGGGAATGACGCCGATGACCGTCTGAGCATTCTTGTTCCGGTCGGCGGTGACGTAGCCACGGCCCTGGGACAAGGTCAGCTCCATGTTCAGAGTGGCATCGGGGCCCAGAGTGGCGATGTGATGCTCAGGGTTGAGAATCTCCACATCGCTGTCGGCCTTGATGTCACCAGCCGTCACGACCCCCTCACCGGAGGCCTCGATATAGACGGTTTTGACCCCTTCGCTGTACAGCTTGGCAATGATGCCCTTGATGTTCAGAACGATCTGGGTCACGTCCTCCTTCACCCCGGGGATGGTGGAGAACTCGTGCTGGACGCCGGCGATTTTCACCGTGGTCACTGCGGTGCCGGGCAGAGAGGACAGAAGGATGCGGCGCAGGGAGTTGCCAATGGTGGTGCCGTAGCCCCGCTCCAGAGGCTCTACGACATACTTGCCGTAGGTCTCCTCACCCACGTTCTCGATGCACTCAATGCGCGGCTTCTGAATTTCTACCATATCGTGAATACCCTCCTTTTACTGTGGCGTAGCTTCCAAAACGGTTGCGAACTGCTTGAGTTGAGGGTGACGATTACTTGGAGTACAACTCCACGATCAGGTTGACAGCGACCTCGAAGTCGATATCCTCACGGGTGGGCATGGCCACGACCTTGCCCTGGAGAGGAGCGTTCTTGGTCTTCTCCAGCCAGGCGGGAGCGGCCACGAACTTATCCTCCTCCACCAGCTTCTTGAACTTGGCGGAAGAACGGCTCTTCTCGCACACGGCGATCTCCTCGCCCACCTTCACCAGGTAGGAGGGGATGTTCACGCGCTTGCCGTTGACGGTGAAATGGCCGTGGTTGACCAGCTGACGGGCCTCGCGGCGGGTGCTGGCCAGACCCAGACGGTACACCACGTTGTCCAGGCGGCGCTCCAGCAGGGTCATCAGCTCGTCGCCGGTGTTGCCCTTCATGCGAGCGGCCTTCTCGTAGTAGGAACGGAACTGCTTCTCCAGCACGCCGTAGATGAACTTCACCTTCTGCTTCTCAGTCAGCTGCAGAGCGTACTCGCTCTTCTTGCTGCGGCGCTGGGGGCCGGGGTTCCGGTTGGACTCCTTATTCACGCCCATGGTGGCGGGAGAGATGCCCAGGGTTCTGCAACGCTTCAGATAGGGCTGCATATTCTTAGCCATATTGCTTTTCCTCCTTCCAGATTACACGCGGCGGCGCTTGGGGGGACGGCAGCCGTTGTGGGGCACGGGGGTCACGTCCTTGATCAGGGTGACTTCCAGGCCCACGGCCTGCAGAGCCCGGATGGCGGCCTCACGGCCCTGGCCGGGACCCTTGACGTACACCTCAACGCTCTTGAGGCCGCACTGCTCGATGGCAGCGTTGGCGGCAGTCTCAGCAGCGGTCTGGGCGGCGAAGGGGGTGGACTTACGAGAGCCACGGAAGCCCATCTCGCCGGAGGAAGCCCAGGACAGGGCGTTGCCCTGCATGTCGGTCACAGTAACCATGGTGTTGTTGAAGGAGGAACGGATGTGCACCTGACCCTTCTCCACGTTCTTGCGCTCACGACGGCGCTTGATCACTTTCTTAGCAGTAGCCATGTGTCTAATCCCTCCTTACTTCTTCTTGTTCGCCACAGTGCGCTTGGGACCCTTGCGGGTACGAGCGTTGGTCTTGGAACGCTGGCCGCGGACGGGCAAGCCCTTGCGGTGACGGACACCACGGTAGCAGCCGATCTCGGTCAGACGCTTGATGTCCATAGCCACATTACGGCGCAGGTCGCCCTCCACCACGTAGTCGTGGCTGATGATCTCACGCAGCTTGGCCTCATCGGCGTCGGTGAGGTCCTTCACGCGGGTATCAGGGTTAATGCCAGCCTTCTCCAGAATCTTGGTAGCGCTGGTACGGCCAATGCCGTAGATATAGGTGAGTCCGATCTCGACTCGCTTCTCCTTAGGCAGATCAATGCCTGCAATACGTGCCATATTCTCCTTGCCCCTCCTTTAACCTTGTCTCTGCTTGTGCTTGGGGTTTTCACAAATGACCATTACTTTGCCCTTGCGCTTGATGATCTTGCACTTCTCGCACATGGGCTTGACAGACGGTCTTACTTTCATATCGGTTAACCTCCTGTGAATGCCTGATGGCCCCGAGTTGGGCGGAGGCAAGGCCCCGGCCCTTCTCGGTCGTGTTATCTCTTACTTGCTTCGCCAGGTGATGCGACCCCTGGTCAGGTCGTAGGGCGACATCTGTACGGTGACCTTGTCGCCGGGCAGGATGCGGATGAAGTTCATGCGCAGCTTGCCGGAAATGTGGGCCAGGATGATGTGTCCGTTCCCGATGTCCACATTGAAAGTCGTATTGGGCAGGGCCTCGGTGACGACGCCCTCCAGCTCGATCATATCGTCCTTCGCCAAAGCTTCATACCTCCATTTCGTCCCGGATGGCCGCCAACGCCGCCCGCAGCTCGCGGTTGCGGACAGGTTCGCCGGCCCGGACTTTTTCGATGGTTGGGTGGTGAAACTCTCCCACGCACTGGACGTGCTTGACGTTTTTGCGCTTGGGGTTCTCCACCCGCCGCCGCTTCCCATCTGCCAGCAGCACGAAGCTGCCATCCACGGCCAGGACACAGAACAGCTGGTCCTTGTCGTGGCCGCTGAGGGAGCGCACGATTTGGGCTTGTTGGAAACTCATGTCACATCTCTCCGCATTGGGTGAGAATCTCGACCTCTCCGTCGGTGATGAGTACGGTGTTTTCGTAATGGGCCGCCAGAGAGCCGTCCACCGTCACGGTGGTCCAGCCGTCCTTGAGCACCTTTACCTGCCAGTCACCGGCACACACCATGGGCTCCACGGCAATGGTCATGCCGGGTTGGAGCCGGGGGCCGTGGCCAGCGGGACCGTAGTTGGGCACCTCGGGGGCCTCGTGGAGTTTCGCGCCCACACCGTGGCCAACGAAGTCGCGAACGACCGAGTAGCCGAAGCTCTCCACATACTTCTGAACGGCATGGGAGATGTCGGACACTCGTTGGCCGGCCTTGGCGTGCTTCATGCCTTCCCAGAAGCTCTGCTGGGTGACCTCGATGAGGCGCGCTGCCTCTTCGGAGATCTTCCCGCAGGGATAGGTGGCAGCACAGTCGCCGTGGAAACCATCGATGCAGGCACCCACGTCTACGCTGACGATGTCACCCTCTTTCAGCACCACCTTCTTGGAAGGGATGCCGTGGATGACCACGTCGTTGACCGAGATGCAGGCAGATCCGGAGAATCCGCCGTAGCCCAGGAAGGAAGGTTTCGCTCCCTGGCTCTCGATGAACTTGCGTACCGCGGTATCAATGTCTAAGGTCGTCACGCCGGGGGCCACCATCCGCCCGGCCAGCTCTCTGGCCTGGGCGGCGATGCGGCCCGCGCGGCGCATTGCGTCCAGCTCTCTGGACGACTTGAGCGTAATCAGCTCCATCGTTTAGATCCCCAGAGCCTTCTCGATGACCTCAGTGGTGGCCTCGATGCTGGACTGATTGTCCACAGAGCAGAGCAGATTCCGCTCAGCATAGAACGCCTTGAGAGGCTCGGTCTCGGCATGATAGACCTCCAGGCGGTGCTGGACGGTCTCGGGCTTGTCGTCGTCCCGCAGCTCCAGGGTGCCGCCACACTTGTCGCACACGCCCTCCACCTTGGAAGGAGCGTTGACCACGTGGTAGGTGGCGCCGCAGGAAGCGCAGAAGCGGCGGCCGCTCATGCGCTTCTTGATCTCCTCGTCGGAGATCTCGATGGACAGGACGTGGTCGAACACCACGCCGGCCTGCTCCAGAGCCTCAGCCTGGGCGATGGTGCGGGGCACGCCGTCCAGAATGTAACCCTTAGAGCAGTCATCTTGGGCCAAGCGCTCAGCCACGATGCCGATGATGACCTGGTCGGGGACCAGTTTCCCGGCGTCCATGTAGCTCTTGGCCTCCAATCCCACGGGGGTGCCGTTCTTCACGGCAGAGCGCAGGATGTTACCAGTGGAAATGGTGGGGATACCCAGCTTCTCGCTCAAGATAGCGGCCTGAGTACCCTTACCGGCGCCAGGGGCGCCCAGCATAATCAGCTTCATCTCGTTCACCTTCTCCAATTACTCCAGGAAACCCTTGTAGTGGCGCATCATCAGCTGAGCCTCCAGAACCTTCACGGTCTCCAGGGCGACGCCCACCACGATGATGATGGAAGTACCGCCGATGGCCAGGCTGTTGCCAGCGGAGCTGCCAAAGGCCAGCATGATGTTACCGGTGATGGCGGGCAGCAGGGCTACCACAGCCAGGTAGATGGCGCCGAACATGGTCAGGCGATTGATGACGCGGGCCAAGAAGTCAGCGGTGGGCTTGCCGGGACGGAAGCCGGGCACGAAGCCGCCGTTCTTCTTGAGGTTGTTGGCGATCTCCACGGGGTTGAACTGAATGGTGTTGTAGAAGTAGCTGAACACGATGATCAGCAGGAAGTACACCACGCAATAGATCAGGCCGTTGGAGTCAAACACCTTCAGGAAGGTGTTCCAGCCAGAGCCCTCGGTCTGAGCAGAGGGCACGAACATGCCGATGGTGGCGGGGATGGAGGCGATGGCCTGAGCGAAGATGATGGGCATCACGCCGGACATATTCACCTTGATGGGAATATGGCTGGACTGACCGCCGTACATCTTGCGACCCACCACCCGCTTGGCGTACTGCACGGGCACGCGGCGCTCGGAGTTGGTGATGAACACGATGAACACCACCAGCAGCAGGATACCCACCAGAATCAGGGGGATGAACGCGGGGTGCAGGGAGGCGGTGGTGGCGGAGGTGGAGCCGGAGGCCCACACGCGCACGCCGTTGATCATGGAGGAGACCATGTGGGGTCCCCGGGCAATGATACCGCCGAACAGGATGATGGAAATACCATTGCCCACACCGAACTCGGTGATCTGCTCGCCCAGCCACATCAGGAAGGCGGAGCCGGCGGTGAAGGCAAAGATGATGACGAAAGCGGGCCACAGGCCGTCAGCCACCAGTTCGTAGTAGCTGATGAGCTTGTAGTAGCCAAAGGCCTGAAGCAGGGCGATGGCCACAGTGGCGTAACGGGTGATGGCGGCGATCTTCTTCTTGCCCTCCTCGCCCTCGTCCCGAGCCATCTTCTCCAGAGCGGGGATGGCGATGGTCAGCAGCTGCACAATGATGGAGCTGTTGATATAGGGCTGGATGGACAGAGCGAAGACGGTAGCCTGCGCAAAGGCGTCGCCGCTCATGACATTGAGCAGACCAAAGATACTGGAAGACTGAGAGGCCATGTAGGTCTTCAGAGATTCGGTATCAATGAAGGGGACGGGAATGGCAGAACCAATCCGGAAAATCAGCAGAGCAAAGATGGTAAACAGCAGCTTGTTGCGCAGCTCTTGCACCTTCCAGGCACTACGGATGGTCTGAATCATGTCAGATCACCTCCGCTGTACCGCCTGCCTTTTCGATCTTCTCTTTCGCGGAGGCGGAGAACGCGGAAGCACGCACGGTGAGCTTCTTGGTGATCTCGCCGTTGCCCAGCACCTTAACGCCGTACTCGCACTTGGAGAGGATGCCCTGCTCCAGCAGGTCGCAGGCGTTGACGGTGGCGCCATCCTCGAACTTGTTCAGAGCGGAGACATTGATGGTCTCCAGACGCTTGGCAAAAATGTTGTTAAAACCACGCTTGGGCAGACGACGAGCCAGAGGCATCTGGCCGCCCTCGAAGCCCACACGGACACCGCCGCCGGAACGAGCCCACTGACCCTTGTGTCCACGGCCGGCAGTCTTGCCGTTACCGGAACCGGGGCCGCGGCCCTTGCGCTTGCCCACCTGAGTGGAACCAGCGGCGGGAGAGAGAGTATGCAGATTCATGTTGGGCACCTCCTTAGGCGTTCTCGGTGACCTGGAGCAGGTAACCGATGGCGGCAATCTTGCCGCGGGTAGCAGCGTTGTCGGGCTGCACGGTCACATCGCCGATGTGACGCAGGCCCAGAGCCTCGGCAGTGGCCTTGTGCTTGGCCAGACGGCCGTTCAGGCTCTTGACGAGCTTGATTTCAATGTTAGCCATAGTCGTGAGCCTCCTTAACCGATGATTTCTTCCACGCTCTTGCCGCGGATACGAGCGACTTCAGCGGGGCTGCGCAGAGCCTTCAGGCCAGCCATGGTGGCAGCCACCACGTTCTGGGGGTTGTTGGTGCGCAGGCACTTGGCACGGATGTCGGACACACCCGCGGCCTCCATCACAGCACGCACGGGGCCGCCGGCGATGATACCGGTACCCTTGGAAGCGGGCTTGAGGAGCACGCGGCCAGCGCCGAACTCACCGATGACCTCGTGGGGAATGGTGGTGCCGGACAGGGTCACGGTCACCATGTTCTTCTTGGCATCCTCGATGCCCTTGCGGATGGCCTCGGCCACCTCAGCGGCCTTGCCCAGGCCGTAGCCGACCTTGCCCTTCTCGTCGCCCACAACAACCAGGGCGGAGAACTTGGCCACACGGCCGCCCTTGACGGTCTTGGAGACGCGGTTGAGGTACACAACCTTCTCTACGAACTCCTTGGGTTCTTTCTCAAAACGAGCCATACTTTCTTCCTCCTCCCTTAGAACTGCAGGCCGCCCTCACGGGCGCCCTCGGCCAGAGCCTTCACGCGGCCGTGGTACAGGTAGCCACCACGGTCGAACACAACAGCCTCGATGCCCTTGGCACGGGCGCGCTCGGCAATGGCCTCGCCCACCTTCTTGGCAGCTTCGCAGTTGCTGCCGGAGCCTTCAAAGCCCTTCTCCAGGGAAGAAGCGGAAACCAGGGTCACACCCTTGGTGTCGTCGATGATCTGAGCATAGATGTTGGTCTCGCTGCGGAACACATTCAGACGGGGACGCTCGGAGGTGCCGGACACCTTACCACGAACGCGCTTATGACGATGCAGGCGCTGAGCCTTAGTGTTGGGTCTGTTAATCATAATCGGCACACCTCCTTAATTACTTCTTAGCACCGGTCTTACCAACCTTGCGGCGGATGACCTCGTCAGAGTACTTAATACCCTTACCCTTGTAGGGCTCGGGGGGACGCTTCTCGCGGACCTTGGCAGCGAACTGGCCAACCAGCTGCTTGTCGAAGCCTGCGATGATGATCTGGTTCTGGTTGGGAACCTCGATGGTGATGCCCTCGGGAGCCTCCATGATGACCTGGTGAGAGAAGCCCAGGTTCATCACCAGCTTGCCGCCCTCCAGAGCCACACGGTAACCTACGCCGTTGACGTCCAGGGACTTCTTGTAGCCCTCGGTGACACCCACGATCATGTTGTGCACCAGGGTGCGGGTCAGACCGTGGAGCGCACGGTTCTCCTTCAGATCGTTGGGACGGGTGACGGTGATGACGCCGTCAGCCAGAGTGATGGTCATGTTGGGGTGGAACTGCTCCACCAGGGTGCCCTTGGGGCCCTTGACGGTGACCACGTTGTTGTCCGCAATGCTTACCTCCACGCCGGCGGGGACGGCGATAGGAGCTCTACCAATTCTAGACATTCCTATACCCTCCTTACCAAACGAAAGCCAGGACTTCGCCGCCGACATGGGCCTCGCGGGCCTTCTTGTCGGTCATGACGCCCTTGGAAGTGGACACGATAGCAATGCCCAGGCCACGGAGCACGCGGGGCAGCTCCTCAGCGCCAGCGTACACACGCAGGCCGGGCTTGGACACCCGGCGCAGACCAGTGATGGCCTTCTCCTTGCCGGGCTGCACATACTTCAGAGTGATGCGGATGACACCCTGGGTACCATCGTTGATGGTCTGGAAGTTCTTGATATAGCCCTCGTCCAGCAGAATCTGAGCGATGGCCTTCTTCATGTTAGAAGCAGGAACATCCACGGTGTCATGCTTTGCGTTGTTCGCGTTGCGGATGCGAGTGAGCATATCCGCAATGGGATCGGTGATTTGCATGATTTTTACCTCCTATAAAATTTACGGGCTTGATGCCCGTACAGGCGGAAAGGTATCGAAGGCTAGGTTGGTTCCTCCGACCTTTTGTCCGTCTTTTCCCACGCTGGGGGTCTCTTTTACCATTGGCACGGTGGCCAACGATTTATTATAACATGCCCATAGGCGGGGGTGCAACCCCCCGCCTGGGACTTGTTATCCAAATTTTTCTCCGGTATTCGACCGTTTTGCGGCAAATTACCAGGAGGCCTTCTTCACGCCAGGAATCTGGCCCTTGTAGGCCAGCTCGCGGAAGCAGATACGGCAGATGCCGTAGTCCCGGAGGTAAGCGTGGGGGCGACCGCAGATCTTGCAGCGGTTGTAGCGGCGGCTGGAGAACTTGGGCTCAGCCTGCTGCTTGAGAATCATAGACTTCTTAGCCATAGCTGGTTTCTCCTTCCATTAACCGTTGGTGGTGAAGGGAGCGCCCAGGAGAGTCAGCAGCTCCTTGGCCTCCTCGTCCGTCTTAGCAGTGGTGCAGATGACGATGTCCATACCACGGATCTTGTCGATCTTATCGTACTCGATCTCGGGGAAGATCAGCTGCTCCTTCAGGCCCAGGGCGTAGTTGCCGCGGCCGTCGAAGGCGTTGGGGTTGATGCCACGGAAGTCACGCACACGGGGCAGGGCCACGTTGAACAGACGATCCATGAACTCCCACATCTTGTCCTGGCGCAGGGTGACCTTAGCGCCGATGGGCATGCCCTCACGGAGCTTGAAGTTAGCCACGGACTTCTTGGCCCGGGTGATGACGGGCTTCTGGCCGGTGATGGTGGCCAGGTCGTTGACCACGGACTCCAGCACCTTGGCGTTGTCGCGGGCCTCACCACAGCCCACGTTCACCACGATCTTGTGGATGCGGGGGATCTCCATGGTGGACTTGTAGCCGAACTTCTGCATCAGAGCAGGAGCGATCTCGGCATTGTACTTAGCCTTCAGATTGGGGTTAGCCATTTTCTATACTCCTCCTCTTTCTCAGATTTCAGCGCCGCAGTGCTTGCACACGCGCACCTTCTTGCCGTCCACGATCTTGTGGGCGACGCGGGTGGCCTTGTTGCACTTGGGGCACACGGTCATAACCTTGCAGGCGTAGATGGGGGTCTCCTTCTTGACGATGCCACCCTCCTCGCCCTGACGGCGAGCCTTCTGGTGACGGGTAGCGACGCTGACGCCCTCCACGACCACCTTGCCGGCCTCGGGGTTGACGGACAGGACCTTGCCCTGCTTGCCCTTGTCCTTACCGGACAGGACAACCACGGTATCGTTCTTCTTTACGTTCATACTCATACCTCGTAACCCCCCTCTTACAGCACTTCGGGAGCCAGGGACAGGATCTTCATGTAGTCCTTGTCACGCAGCTCACGAGCCACTGGGCCAAAGATACGGGTGCCGCGGGGGTTCTTGTCGTCGCGGATGATAACGGCGGCGTTGTCGTCGAAACGCACATAGCTGCCGTCGGCACGGCGCACGCCGCGCTTGGAGCGGACGATAACGGCCTTGACCACTTCGCCCTTCTTCACGGTGCCGCCGGGAGCGGCCTTGCGTACGGAGGCGACCACCACGTCGCCGATGTTACCAAACTTGCGCTTGGAGCCGCCCAGTACGCGGATGGTCTTGATCTCCTTGGCGCCGGTGTTGTCGGCAACCTTCAGATAGCTTTCTTCCTGAATCATACTGGCACCTCCTTCTTACTTCGCCTTCTCGATGATCTCAACCACGCGCCAGCGCTTGTCCTTGGACAGGGGGCGGGTCTCCATCACACGAACACGGTCACCTACGCCGCACTGGTTCAGCTCGTCGTGAGCCTTCAGCTTGTAGGTGCGCTTGACAATCTTCTTATACAGAGGGTGGGCCACGCGGTCGGCGATGGCGACCACCACGGTCTTATCCATCTTATCCGAAACCACCAGGCCGACTCTGGTCTTACGAGAAGAGGTTCTCACTTCGCTCATCGTTTACTCCTCCTTATCGGCCCTGCTGCTCACGCAGGATGGTCTTGACTCGGGCAATGTCTTTCTTAACCTCTGCGATGCGGATGGGATTTTCCAGCTGATTGGTGGCGTGCTGAAGACGGAGGTTGAACAGGTCCTTCTTCAGCTCCACCAGCTTGGTCTCCAGCTCGGTTGCGCTCATCTTACGGACTTCGTTAGCTTTCATCTTCATTCACCACCATTCGTCTCTTTCTTGATAATCTTGCACTTGACAGGCAGCTTGTGGCTGGCCAGACGGAGGGCCTCACGGGCGACCTCCTCGGAAACGCCGGCGATCTCGAACATGACACGGCCGGGCTTGACAACGGCAACCCAGTACTCGGGAGCGCCCTTACCGGAACCCATTCGGGTACCCAGGGCCTTCTTGGTCACGGGCTTGTCGGGGAAGATCTTGATCCAGACCTTACCGCCACGCTTGGTGTAACGGGTCATGGCCACACGGGCGGCCTCGATCTGGTTACCGGTGATCCAAGCGGGCTCGGTGGTCACCAGGCCGAACTCACCGTAAGCGATGGTGTTGCCACGGGTGGCGACGCCGGTCATACGACCACGGTGCACGCGGCGATATTTCACTCTCTTAGGCAGCAGCATTACTGGGCGCCTCCTTCCTTAGCAGCGGGACGGCCCTGGCGGTTGCCACCATTGCGGTTGAAGCCGCCCTGGCGACGGTCACCACCGTTGCGGCGATCGCCATTGCGGCGGTCACGACGGGGGCGCTGCTCACGCTCTTTGTAGTTCTTGGTGTCGATGGTGCGGGGAGTGGTGCGCAGGGTCTGAGTGAGAACCTCGCCCTTGTAGATCCACACCTTGATGCCGATGCGGCCATAAGTGGTGGCAGCCTCAGCAAAGCCGTACTCGATGTCGGCACGCAGGGTCTGCAGGGGGATGGTGCCGTCGTGGTACTGCTCGGTGCGGGCGATCTCAGCGCCGTTGAGACGGCCGGAAGCCTGCACCTTGATGCCCAGGGCGCCCATGCGCATAGCGCGGCCCATGGCGTTCTTCATAGCGCGGCGGAACGCGATGCGCTTTTCCAGCTGCTGAGCGATGTTCTCAGCCACCAGCTGAGCGTTGGTGTCCACGTTCTTGACCTCAACGATGTTGAGAGCCACGGGCTTGCCCAGCTTCTTCTCCAGCTCCACGCGCAGCTTCTCGATCTCCTCGCCGCCCTTGCCGATGACGACACCGGGACGGGCGCAGTGCACATAGATGCGGATCTTGGCGTTGTCACGCTCGATCTCGATCTTGGGCACGCCGGCGGAGTAGAGCCGCTTCTTCAGATCGCGGCGGAGATTGTAGTCCTCAACCAGGAGGTCGCCCACTTTCTCATTGCGGGCATACCAACGGGAGTCCCAGTCTTTGATGACGCCCACGCGAAGGCCGTGGGGGTTAACTTTCTGTCCCATTACTCTTTGACCTCCTTACTTAGCGCTCTTTGACCACAACGGTCACGTGAGAAGTTCTCTTGTTTATGCGATAGGCACGACCCTGGGCCCGGGGCATGAAGCGCTTGATGATGGGGCCGGGGGTGGCGAAGGTGGCAGCAACGTACAGCTTCTCGGGGTCCATGCCGTGGTTGTTCTCGGCATTGGCGGCGGCGCTGTTGACCAGCTTCATCAGGGGCTCAGCAGCGGCCTTGGGGGTCAGAGCCAGGATGGCGTTGGCCTGAGCAATGCTCTTGCCACGGATCAGGTCGCACAGAATGCCGACCTTGCGGGGAGAGATACGAATGTATCTCAGTGTTGCTTTAGCTTCCATTCTATCTCTCCTCCTTACTTACCAGTCTTGCTGCCAGCGTGACCCTTGAAGGTACGGGTGGGAGCAAACTCGCCCAGCTTGTGGCCGACCATGTCCTCGGTGACGTACACGGGCACGTGCTTGCGGCCATCATGCACAGCAAAGGTGTGGCCCACGAAGGAGGGGAAGATGGTGGAGGCGCGGCTCCAGGTCTTCAGAACCTTCTTCTCGTTGGCCTTGTTCATTTCGTCGACCCGCTTCAGCAGCTCGGGAGCGCAAAAGGGGCCTTTCTTGATACTTCTGCTCATCTTTTACTGCCTCCTTACTTACCGTTACGACGCTTGACGATGAACTTGTCGGTGGGGTTCTTCTTCTTGCGGGTCTTGTAACCCATAGCAGGCTTGCCCCAGGGAGTGACAGGACCGGGACGGCCCACGGGGCTCTTGCCCTCACCACCGCCGTGGGGGTGGTCATTGGGGTTCATGACGGAGCCACGCACGGTGGGACGCCAGCCCATGTGACGCTTACGGCCGGCCTTACCGATGTGGATGTTAGCCCAGTCGGTGTTGCCAACCTGGCCGATGGTGGCCTTGCACTCCTCACGGATGAGGCGGACCTCGCCGGAGGGCAGACGCACCTGAGCCATGCCGTTCTCCTTAGCCATCAGCTGAGCGGCCACGCCAGCGGAACGAACCAGCTGAGCGCCCTTGCCGGGATACAGCTCGATGCAGTGGATCATTTCACCCACGGGGATGTTGGCGATGGGCAGGCAGTTGCCGGGCAGGATGTCGGCGTCGGCGCCGGTCATGATGATGTGGCCGGCCTTGATGCCCACGGGAGCCAGGATATAACGGCGCTCGCCGTCCTCATACTCGATGAGGGCGATGTTGGCGGAGCGGTTGGGGTCGTACTGCAGGTTGATGACGGTAGCGCTGCCCACCTTATCACGCTTGAAGTCGATGATACGGTACTTGCGCTTGTTGCCGCCGCCGCGGTGGCGGACGGTGATGCGGCCGTAGCTGTTACGGCCGGCGTGCTTCTGGAGCACCTCGGTGAGGGAGCGCTCCGGCTTGGCCTTCTTATCAATGCCCTCGAAGGCGGACACAGTCATGTGACGGCGGGAGGGCGTTGTGGGCTTGTATACGCGAATAGCCATAGTTCAATTTCCTCCTCTTACACCATACCCTCGAAGAACTCGATGGTCTTGGACTCCTCGGTCAGAGTCACAACGGCCTTCTTCCAGCTGGCCCGACGGCCCTGGGGATAACGGCCCATGCGCTTGACCTTACCCTGCATGTTCAGGGTGTTAACCTTCGCCACGTTCACGCCGAAGATCTCCTCCACCGCCTTGGCGATCTCGATCTTGTTGGCGTCCTTGGCGACCTCGAAGGTGTACTTCTTCTCGGTGGCCAGCATCATGGACTGCTCGGTGACGATGGGGCGCTTGATGATATCGTAAGCGGTCTTCATTAGGCGAACACCTCCTCGATGGTGGCCAGCGCAGCCTTGTCGATGATCAGCTGGTTGGCGTTGACAATGTCATAGACATTGATCAGGTTGGCGGGAGTGGTGACCACGCCGGGAATGTTGCGAGCGGACTTGACCACGTTGGCGCAGCTGGTGACAACCACAGCCTTGTCGGCCTCCACGGCATTCAGGAAGCCCTGGAAGGTACGGGTCTTGATCTCGTTCATGCCCAGGCCGTCCACCACCAGCAGGTTGCCGGAGGCAGCCTTAGCGGACAGAACGGACTTCAGGGCCAGACGCTTCACCTTCTTGTTGAGGGTGTAGCTGTAATCCCGGGGCTTGGGAGCGAACACGATACCGCCGTGGGTCCACTGAGGAGCACGGGTGGAACCCTGACGGGCGTGACCGGTGCCCTTCTGGCGCCAGGGCTTGCGGCCGCCGCCGGAAACCTCGGCACGGGTCAGAGCGCTCTGAGTGCCCTGACGGCAGTTGGCCAGGTGATTTTTGACCACATCGTGAACGACGTACTGGTTGGGCTCGATGCCGAAGATGGACTCGGAGAGCTCGACCTCGCCGATCTGCTTACCGGCCATATCATAAAGGTTAGCTTTAGGCATTTGTCATTCTCTCCTTTCTTACTTGTTACGCGCAGAGGCCTTCTGGGGATTGACACGGGCGGAAGCCTTCTGAGGATTGACGCGGCCAGCCTCGGTGACCTTCTTCTCCATGACCTTCTTGACGGAGCTGCGCAGAGCGACCACGCCGCCCTTGGGGCCGGGGATAGCGCCGCGCACGGCAACCAGGCCCATCTCCTCGTCGACCACCACAACGTCCAGGTTCATCACAGTGACCTGCTCGTTGCCCATCTGGCCGGCGCCGATCTTGCCCTTGAAGATGCGGGAAGGATCGGTGCTGGAGCCCATAGAACCGGCGTGACGGTGCACAGGGCCGGTACCGTGGGTATTCTTCAGGGTGTGAGCGCCCCAGCGCTTGACGACGCCCTGATAGCCGTGACCCTTGCTGATGCCGGTCACGTCCACGCGATCGCCCACGGCGAACACGGTGGCGTTGATCTCGTCGCCCACGTTGAGCTCGGCGGCGTTATCCAGCTTGAACTCCTTCAGGACGCGCAGGACCTTGCCGGACTTCTTGCTGTGGCCCACCTCGGGCTTGGACAGCTTGCGCTCGGGAACTTCCTCAAATCCCAGCTGAACGGCGGTGTAGCCGTCCTTTTCCTCGGTCTTCTTCTGCACCACGGTGCAGGGGCCTGCCTGGATGACAGTGACCGGGATGACCTTGCCGGCTTCATCGAAGATCTGGGTCATGCCCAGCTTCTTGCCGATAATGGCCTTTTCCATGTGTATTCCTCCTTAATAAGGTTATTGGTTGAAAAACGTGAGACATTGGGTGCTCATTGGTTTTCCAACATGACCCGCTCACCTCAATTTCAGCGGTGAGCTGCGGGTACAACAAAGTTGTGTGAGAGTCAGTTGTAATGTTGTCACGTTCCAAAGCCTTCGCGACGGTCGCTTCCCCTTCGACTCGCTTTCCAAACTCGAAGTGCTGCTCACTTCTCCTTTGAAACGCTCGCTACGGTCCAAGCTTCCTGCTCCCGGCTTTTCCACGCTTCCTTACAGCTTGATCTCGATGTCCACGCCAGCGGGCAGGTCCAGGCTCATCAGAGCCTCCACAGTCTTGGCAGAGGGCTTCACCACGTCGATCAGACGCTTGTGAGTGCGACGCTCAAACTGCTCACGGCTGTCCTTGTACTTGTGGACAGCGCGCAGGATGGTGACCACTTCCTTCTTGGTGGGCAGGGGGATGGGGCCGGAGACGGTGGCGCCGGAGCGCTTGGCGGTCTCCACGATCTTCTCGGCGGCCTGGTCGATCAGCTGATGATCGTAAGCCTTGAGCCGAATGCGAATCATTTCTTTCTGAGCTGCCATTTGGGTTTTCCTCCTTAATAACATACGAAGTGATGATTGGTCGTCCCTTCGTACGGTGAAAAACTCCGTCCACGTTTCCGTGCGTATCACTCTGGGGCATGAATAAAACCGGCACAAAAGCTGGCCGGTTTCACCCATTTCCCGGCGATATACGCCGTGAACTGAGTCTCTCAGCCGCCCGATTCTCGGACATACTCCGCGGAAGTTACCTCGTTTTCACGAGCAATCTCCCGCATCATCGCATAGTGCACCCTTTGCAGGCGCTTGATTATTGTACTATATACACTTTGTAAAGTCAAGGGAAAATTCGAGATTTTTACCCCTGAAACTCCACCAGTTCGGGGCGAAAATCCATGGAGTTTTGTGTGCAGATTGACCTTCTCCATGCTCTCCGGTTCAGGCTTGCCAGCCTGGCGGGGACGCTACCCGCTGGGGGTTTCTTTTGAGCGGGCAAAAGAAACCAAAACCCGCTTAGGGCGTTCCCCCCTAAGAACCTCCCTTGGGGTACGAGGCTGGAACTGCGTCAAGGAGATTTCCGGCCCGTCACCCTTGCTGTGGCTCCTGTTTGTGCCACCACACCAGGCTCCCTTGGGCAACTGGCCCTATAGTCAGGCAGTTTTCACATCCGGGCCTACTCTGGTGTGTGCGGCGTTCCCGCCGCCGGGAGCCGGGCTTCCGATACCTGCCAGCCCAAAGCCTCCCTCCCGGAGGGAGCCTTTTGCCGTGCCCTCAAGTCACTGCCTCAAATTGAAATCCGTGCCGCATTGCGGCACACCACAATTATTCATTCTTCACTATTCATTATTCATTAGCCACAGCAGCAGCCACCGCTGCAACTGCAAGAACTCCCCTGCCCCTCTCTCAGGTGGCTGGGCAGAGACTCGTCCTCCTCAATCCACTCCTTCTCCACATCCACAATGCGGTACTCCGTCTCCGTATCCCGGATGACCAGCCGGGAGATACCCGCATTGATGATGAGGCGGCGGCACATGGAGCAGGAGGTGGACCCGGCCAGAAGGGTGCGGGTCTTGGGGTTGACGCACACCATATATAAGGTAGCCCCCAGCACTTCCCGGCGGGAGGCAGAGATGATGGCGTTGGCCTCGGCGTGCACCGAACGGCACAGCTCGTACCGCTCCCCGGAGGGGATGTTCATGGCCTCCCGGGTGCAGTAGCCCAGGTCGATGCAGTTTTTCCGGCCCCGGGGAGCGCCGTTGTAGCCGGTGGACACGATCTCGTCGTTTTGGACGATGATGGCCCCATAGTGGCGGCGCAGGCAGGTGGAGCGCTCGGACACCGTCTGTGCAATGTCCAGATAATAGTTTGTCTTGTCAATGCGTGGCATGGGACCATCCCTCCATATTTCGTACTGCCTGCCATTATATCAGCCTTTTTTCCGTGACACAACGGTCAAATTCACATTTTGTTTACCGTTACCCCATTGACGTTGCCAAGGGTTGCGATTATCATAATAGTAAACAATACAGCGACGCCTTAGGCTGTCAGGAGGTAAGAACCTGTGATTCGTCAATATCTCAGCCGTTTTATGACTGGCCGCTATGGCATGGACCAACTCAATCTGTTTCTCACGGTCACCTATCTGGTGCTCTACCTGGTGTTTTTCCTCACCGGGCTGTGGGTGCTGGACATGATCGTACTGGTACTATTACTGGTGGTGCTGTTTCGGATGCTGTCCCGGGACATCTACCGCCGTCAGGCAGAAAACACCCGGTTTCTCCAGATTGTCCGGCCCATCCAACATAAATTCCGCACCTTCCGCACCCGGATGAAAGACCGGGAGCACCGTTACTTCAAGTGCCCCAGCTGCGGCCAGCAGATGCGGGTGCCCCGGGGCAAGGGACGCATCACCGTCCACTGCCGCTCCTGCGGGGCCACCTTCGAGGAAAAAAGTTAAAAAAATGGGTCGGACCAAGGTCCGACCCATTTTTTATGGAATTACTTGTTCTGGTTGGGCTGCTTGACCTGCACAGAGTCCTTGGTCATGGGACGGCGCAGCAGGCGGAAGTTGGGCATACCGCCGGCCTCGCACACCCGGCTGACCAGGGTGTCGGCGTAGCAGAACAGCTGCTCGTAGCAGCGCACGTGGAACTCCTTCTTATCGTCGTCGGTGACCTCACCAGTGACCTGGAACAGGCCCACCAGCTCCACAGAGGCGAAGAAACGGTGATCGGGGTTGTCGGTCTTGTCCTTCACGCACTGATACAGCTTGGCCACGCACTTGGTGGAGTCGGCGTTGTACTTAACGGTGAAATTGGAGTTGTTCTCCAGCTGGACCTGCCCAGCCTTGTCCAGCTTGTTGAAAAACTGGAGGTCCTCCAGCTTGTAGGAAAGCATTTGCAAATCTGCCATGGTTGGCACCTCGCCCTTCTTGTTGATTTTTCCTGTGTTCCATTGTACCATAGAGATACCATGGCCGGACGTCTCTGACGCCCCTCGCCTTTGGCGACACTGCCGCTATTGTACCATAACTTGACAGGGTGTGCAACCGTCCTTGTGTAAATTTCTCTCTCTTTTGCACACACGCCCCCTGGCTTTTCGAGGTGATTTTTATGAATGATACCATTGCCGCCATTGCCACCGGGCACCAGGCCACTGCCATCGGCATCCTCCGCCTCTCGGGGCCCCAGGCCATTTCCGCCCTGGACCAGGTGTTTACCCCCGCCAGCGGCAAGCCCATGGCAGAGCAGCCCAACCGCCTGCTGGTGTACGGCACCCTCCACGACGCCCAGGGCAACGCCCTGGACCACTGCCTGGCCACCGTCTCCCGTGGCCCCCACAGCTACACCGGGGAGGACACCGCCGAGCTGCAATGCCACGGCTCTCCGGTGCTGCTGACCATGGCCCTAGAGGCCCTGTTCGGCTGCGGGGTGCGTCAGGCCCAGGCGGGCGAGTTCACCCGGCGGGCCTTCCTGGCGGGAAAAATGGATTTGACCCGCACCGAGGCGGTGGCAGACCTCATCCACGCCGAGACCCAGGGGGCGGTGTATCAGGCCGCCGGACAGCTGGGGGGCGCTCTGGCCCAGGTCATTGAGGACATCTACCACCAGCTCACCGCCCTCATGGCCCACTTCCACGCCGTACTGGACTACCCCGACGAGGACATCGACCCCTTCGAGGCCCAGGAGATTGCTGACACCCTGGGCCAGACAGAGAAACAGCTGGACCAGCTCACCGCCACCTACCAACGGGGCAAAGCCCTGGTGGAGGGCATTCCCTGCGCCATTGTGGGCAAGCCCAACGCCGGAAAATCCACCCTGTTCAACGCCCTGCTGGGCTATGACCGGGCCATCGTCACCCCCATTGCCGGCACCACCCGGGACACCGTGGAGGAACGGCTGAACCTGGGCGGGGTGCTGCTGCGCCTCATCGACACCGCCGGACTGCGGGACAGCGACGACCAGGTGGAGCAGCTGGGGGTGGAGCGCAGCCGGGAAGCCCTGCGCCGCTCCGAGTTGACCCTGGTGGTGGTGGACGCCTCCCGGCCCCGGGACGAGGAGGAGGAAGAGCTGCTGCGGCTGGCCGCCCAGAACGGCCCCACCATCCTGGTGTACAACAAGGAGGACCTCCCCTCCGCCGCTCCCCTGCCCCAGCCCCCCGCCGGGGTGGAGACGGTGACCCTGTCCGCCCTCACCGGGGACGGCATCGACCAGCTGGAGCTGGCCATTGGCCGCCTGTTCCCCCACGACCCCGGCCTGCGCCCCGGCGCGCTCCTCACCAACGCCCGCCAGGCCCAGGCCGCCGCCCAGGCCCGGGACTGCCTCACCCGTGCCCAGCTGGCCCTCCAGGCCGGGCTCTCCCCCGACGCCGTCCTCACCGATGTGGAAGACGCCCTCCAATATCTGGGTCAGCTCACCGGGCGCGTGGTGCGGGACGACATCACTTCCCAAATTTTCCAGCGATTTTGCGTGGGTAAATGACAGTTTTTGTCACTTTTTAGGGGTTGACACCATATCTATGGATAGCCTTCCACAACTCACACACCATGTGGAAAACTTTGTGGAAGCTGTGGAAGTCTCTCTCACCGGGAAAGGCAGACCGCCTTTCCCGGTGTCTTTTTTTGCACCCTGCTGCGCGCATTTTTGTCCGCCACAGGCGGCCAAAACCACACTTGCAGGGCGAGAAGTATGGGATCCCATGCGCATGTCCTGGGATCCCATGCATTTCCATGTTTCCCGCCTGGCGGCGGGAACTCTGCGAGGTTGTTCCCCCCTTCCCTGCCACACAGGCCGCTATAGGTGGTGGGTTGTTTCCCGTTTGTTGCCGATGTTTGGCTATCCTGGGGGGATGCTGGACTTTTCTCTCCCCCTGTGCTAAGATGCTCTCATCCCCACCTTGGGGAGAGAAAGAGAGAGAGTTTATGAACAAGAGTGTTTCCAACGCCTATGCTGGGTTTGCCCAGCGCCTGGGGTTGCAGATGGACGACAGTGGTGGCCTGTACGGCCAGCGGGGCGGCTACGCCTGGACCATCTTCGCCCCGGACCCCCGCTATCCCTATCAGCTTTTGGTGACCACCCCCGTCCACCGCACCGCCGGACCTCTCAGCAAAGAGGAGGTGCGCCAGTTCAAGCGGGAGCACAAGGAGATTTTTCTCCTCCATCAGCGCCAGAACGCCATCTCTATCACCGTCCGGGTCAAGGGCTCCAAGGGGGCAGATCGGCTGGAGGCAGCCATGAACGCCCTCACCGAGCTGCTGCGCACCCAGTCCTTCCGGCCCTGCTGCCAGAACTGCGGCCAGGAGCTGCCTGTGGAGGGCTACTTTGTCTCCGGCAGCTACATGCAGGTGTGCGACAGCTGCGCCCAGACCTTGAAGCAGTCCCACAACACCGCCCAGGCCGAGAGGGCCCAGAAGAGCGAAAATGTGGTGGGCGGCATCGTGGGCAGCCTCATCGGCTCCCTGCTGGGGGTGCTGTGCATCATCCTGCTCAACCAGTTGGGCTATATGGCCGCCCTGGCCGGCATCATCATGGCCGTTTGTACCCTCAAGGGCTATGAGATCCTGGGCGGCAAGCTGTCCAACCGGGGCATCGTCATCAGCATTGTGGTGATGATCGTCATGATCTTTGTGGGCGACCGACTGGACTGGGCCATTTTGGTGTCTCAGCAGCTGGAAATGCCCCTGCCCATGGCCTTCCAGGCCGTTCCTGTGCTGCTGGCCGAGGAGATCATCGAGCCCGCCATCTACGTGGTGAATCTGCTGCTGCTGTACCTGTTCATGGCCGTGGGGGCTGTGCCCACCATCCGCAGCTCCATCCGCAACCGCCGATTTGTCAACCTGGTATACCGTCTGGGCCACCCGCCTGTGGAACTGTAAGAAAAAATCCGCTGTGCATGGTTGCACAGCGGATTTTTTGTCAGTTGCGGGTTGTTAAGCGGTCTGCCACCACCCGGGCGGCCTTGACGCCGGAGGCGCCCGCCTGGGCCAGGCCACGGGTGACACCGGCGCCGTCGCCCACGGCGAAGAAGCCGGGCAGGGCGGTCTCCAGCTGGTTGGACAGGGAGATGCGGGCGGAGTAGAACTTCACCTCGGCACCATACAGCAGGGTATCGTAGTTGGCCGTACCGGGGGCCAGCTTGTCCAGGGCGTAGATCATCTCGATGATGTCGTCCAGCTGCCGCTTGGGCAGAGCCAGGGACAGATCGCCGGGGACGGCGGCGGTGAGGGTGGGCCGCACAAAGGACTTGGACAGGCGGTGCTCATTGGTGCGGATGCCGGACACCAGGTCCCCGAACCGCTGCACCAGCACCCCGCCGGCCAGCATGTTGGACAGGGAGGCGATGTGCTTGCCGTAGCGGTAGGGCTCGTTGAAGGGCTGGGTGAATCGGTTGGACACCAGCAGGGCGAAGTTGGTGTTGCGGCTTTGCAGCTTGGGGTCGGAGTAGGAGTGGCCGTTGACGGTGTTGATGCCCTCCACATTCTCCGCCACCACATGGCCGTAGGGGTTCATGCAGAAGGTACGCACCGGGTCGCCGTACTGCTTGGTGCGGTACACCAGCTTGGACTCATACACCACGTCGGTGATGTGCTCGAAGACGGTGGCGGGCAGCTCCACCCGCACGCCAATGTCCACTTGGTTGTTGATGAGCTCCAGCCCCAGCCCCTTGCACTGGTTGGCAAACCACTCTGCGCCGGAGCGGCCGGGGGCGGCGATGAGATAGGGGGCGTGGAAGGTATCCCCGTTCTCGCTGGCCAGGGTGTAGGTGCCGTCGGCCTCCACGGTGATGGAGCGGATGGCAGTGCGGAACCGGAAGTCGTGATTGTCCCGGATGTGCTCATAGATGTTGGTCAAAATGCGCAGGTTGTTCTCGGTGCCCAGGTGCTTGCACCGGGCCTGGAGCAGGTGCAGGTCGAACTCCAGAGCCTTTTTCTCCAACTCCCGGGCCTGGGGGGTGGTGGTGGAGAAGCACTGGGTGGTGGCGCCGTGCTGGACATTGATGGAGTCCACGTAGTCGATGAGCTCCATCACCTCTTCCTGGCTGAGGAAGTCGGTGAGCCAGCCGCCGAAATCGGTGGTAAAGTTAAATTTGCCATCGGAGAAGGCCCCGGCTCCGCCGAAGCCGCACATGGTGTCGCACACCTTGCAGTTGATGCAGGCCTTCACTTTGCCCGCCACAATGGGACAGCTGCGGTGGTAGATATCCGCGCCCTGGTCCACCACCAGCACCTTGGCCTCGGGACAGCGCAGCGCCAGCTCATAGGCGGCAAAAATGCCCGCCTCTCCGGTGCCCAGCACCATAACATCATAACGATTGGTCATGAACGTTCCTCATTTCCGTAATAGTAGGGGCAAAGCCCCGATGCAGTATAGCAGAGGTTTGGGATTGTTGCAATGGAGTTTTCTGTCAAGAAAGGCCCCTTCGACTAAAATCCGTGCCGCTATGCGGCACACCTTACTTCTTCACTCTTCACTACTACCTATTCCCTGCCCGTTATCCTTCCCCGGTACCACCCCGTCACCCCGTGTTTTTTCACCAGGTAGCCCCGGCTGCATTCGGTGACCAGGGCCAGTCGGTCCCCGGCCTGGATGGGAAGCTCATAGTCGGTGGTGTCCTCGGTGTGGGTCAGGCCGTCGCTCTGGCGGGTGTACAGGTAGTGGCGCAAAATCCACATCTCCCGCCCGGTGGACACGTGGCGGCACCAGCACACGTCCTCCCCCTCCTCTAAAATCTCCACCACGCTGTCGCTCCAGCGGATGTTAAAGGAGTCCTGGGAAGGGGCTTGGTCGTCCAGGGCCGTGACCACCGGCAGGCCGTCATAGGCCACATAGTCCATGTGCTCCTGGGTGATGTCGGGGATGATGAGGGCGTTGAGCTGGCCGTCCACCTTGAGCACACAGCCGCCGTCAATGGAGACGATGTGCTGGTCCTCTTTCACCCAGGGCCGGGCCACGGGAATGTCGGTGCGGTAGAGGGTCACCGGCCAGTGGCCCACCACCACCCAGTGGTGGAAGTTCCGCCCCTGGCCCACAAAGTTGTCGTTTTTCATGCAGCCGTAGGCGGGCAGGGACTCCATGTCCTCCTCCCGGTCAATGCCGCCGTGGACAAAAATGTACCGCCCTGCCTGTAGGATGTGGGCCATCCCCCGTAAATATGCCACCTCCCGGGGCATTTTTTCCAAAATCTCCGCCCGCAGCTGGGGCAGGTCCTCCGGCCCCTGGGGATACAGCCCCAGCTCCGCCCCCATCTGGAGGATGAGGGAGCGTCGGTCCCAGGTGCGAAACACCGGCCACAGGGCCTCATCGATGCCCGGCCGCCCCTCCAAAAAGATGAGGTCCAGGTGGTCGCAGTTGCCGCACAGGGGGTACACGGTGTGGGTCTCCCCCAGCTCCATGAGATAGCGCAGCAGGCCCAGGCTCTCCTCCCCTTTTTCAAACAAGTCTCCCACCAGGATGAGCACATCTTCAGGGGAAAATTCGGCTTTTTTCAGTACGCCACGAAAAAAGGGCAGGTTTCCGTGGATATCGCTGATGGCCAGCACCCGTCTGCCCGGGGCAATGTCCGGCCGTAGAAGCTTAGCTGTGGAACTCATGGGACTCATCCTTCCGTGTGGCATGTATTCCCTTTTATCATATCACGACTTCTCCCCCGGTGCAAAAGAAACCCGCCGCAAGGCGGAGTGAAAAAAACCGTTTACTTCATCGCTTCAATGTGTTAGGATAAACGTATCAGAAACTACCCATCCACAAGGAGGAGCCTATGCCCAAAGTAGCGAGCAAGGAGCGCAGCATGGCGCTGTATGAGAGCATTGTGCAGCTGAAGAGCGTGGAGGAGTGTTGCGCCTTTTTTGATGATTTGTGTACCGTGGGAGAGCTGCGGGCCATGGAGCAGCGGTATGACGTGGCCCGCCTGCTGGACCAGGGGCTGGTGTACACCGAGATTCTGGAGAAGACCGGGGCCAGCTCCGCCACCATCAGCCGGGTCAACCGGATTTTCTCCTTCGGCACCGGAGGCATGCACCGGATGATTCAGCGGCAGAAAGAGGACCAGGAGCCCTCAGAATAACGTCCCAACAACAAGCAGAAGGAAGAGCCAGCTTTGGCTCTTCCTCCCATTGTCCATACACAGCCCGGTCTTCATCTTGACATTCCTCCGAAAACGGGCTATCATATAAGCGAAGGGTGCTACCGGTGACGGTTGTCCCCCAGCGTTTACTTAAGAAGTAACCGGAAGTTTGGAGGACTGGCGGTTACTTCTTTTTTATGTTCTGAAACAGAGCAATTATCCCCACGACTAAAATGCCAATCTGAATCAAATCAGAAAATGTCACATATGTCACCGGGACCACCCCCTTTCTAAAGGGGGCAAGAAGCACCCCCTTATGAAGCAGGGGGGACAAACCGCCAACCGTATGGTAGCACCCACATCATGATACCGGATACGACACAAAATAGCAAGCCCCCAGGCCGTTTGGCCTGGGGGCTGTTTAGTTTAGTTGTTTTCTCCTAGTGTATGTACCTCAACATCTGCACAAGATACTCTCCAGCAAGACCGGTTTCATCTCGATCCAATGTTCTTCTGTCAAATTCACAAAATCCATTGGAAGAATAAAACTCAATTAACTTCGGCTTGTCCTCACATTCCACATAAGTTACCCTGCCTCCCAGCTCCAGCTGAATTTTGGACACCTTATCGCAAGCTAACTTCAGTAACTCGTCTCCTGTCATCAAGCAGTTCAAGCCATTGGTGTAGTTCTTTCCCAACTGGGCAATCAGTGGAGCGGATAACGTGTAAGAGCGAATCGTTGGGTCATATACTGCAAACTTGGCAATTCGTTTCGCCAACGACCCAGATAAGCGATTTTTCTTGACGGTAATATACTTATTGGCCAAGGTAAAATACCCGGCTATCTCTGCCTTTCCCCGATAAGATGCATACACAATGTGTGTTTGAGACAAGCTGCGTTTCGAAAACTCCACTGCCTTCTGAGTGAAGAAATTCTCCACATCTTCATTAAGCGGGCACGAAAAAGAGGAAAGGAGCTCTTTGGTACGTTCTTCTCCAAGCTCCTCCACCATAAGTTTTAAATTGACAACTTTATACCCCGTCATCTCTCATGCCCCAAACATCTTGCGAATATCCTCTCGGGACGCCTCAGAATGGGACCGTTGCATAACAACGTCTTTCTGTGACTTTCCTCCTGCATTCTCCAAAGCCCGTACCAGTGCAAGTGCAGATTTTCTGTCCTTGATGTGAATGGTTTTCAAAATGCTCTTGGTGGACATACCTTGCACCTCCTATCTTACTTTGCTTATCTCTCCATGATATGAATCACAACCTTTAGTTGTGTTCTTATTATATCAAGATTGTTGATATTTTACATGCACGTATTGTCCAAATTTATCACATATTTGTTGTAAACAATTTCTGTAAAACCTATCTTTCAAAAGCAAGCCCCCAGGCCGTTGGCCTGGGGGCTTGTCTTATTTTGCTTATTTGAAGTACAAAGCGCCGGATTCGAAGATGGGCTGCATCTTGTCGCCCACGATGTTCACGCCCACATGGGCGCCGCACCGCTCGGAGTGGCCCATCTTGCCGAACACCCGGCCATCGGGGGAGAAAATACCCTCAATGGCGCACACCGAGCCGTTGGGGTTGCCCACCATGTCCATGGTGGGGGCTCCGGTGAGGGGGTTGACATACTGGGTGGCCACCTGGCCGTTGGCGATGAGCTCCCGCACCACACGCTCGGGGGCCACGAAGCGGCCCTCGCCGTGGGAGATGGCGATGGAGTGCAGGTCGCCCACCTGGCTCTTGAGCATCCAGGGGGACTTCACGGAGGCCACACGGGTGGTGACATAGCGGCTCTGGTGGCGGCCGATGGTGTTATAGGTCAGAGTGGGGCAGCTGTCGTCCATGTCCCGAATCTCGCCGTAGGGCACCAGGCCCAGCTTGATGAGAGCCTGGAAGCCGTTGCAGATGCCCAGCATCAGGCCGTCCCGATGTCGAAGCAGGTCGTGGACCGCATCGGTGAGCCGGGGGTTGCGGAAGAAGGAGCAGATGAACTTGGCAGAGCCGTCGGGCTCGTCGCCGCCGGAGAAGCCGCCGGGCACAAAGATGATCTGGCTTCTGGCAATGGCCTTCTCCAACTCCACAGCGGACTGCTGGAGATCCTCGGCGGTGAGGTTGCGCACCACCACGATCTCCGCCTCCATGCCGGCCCGCACACAGGCCCGGGCGGAGTCAAACTCACAGTTGGTGCCGGGGAACACGGGGATGACCACCCGGGGCTTGGCAATGGAGCCGCTGAACACGGCGGGAGAACGCTTGGTGCAGGAGATGGTCTCCACGTCGCCGGACAGGCCCGCGTCGGTGGGGTACACGGTCTCCAGCACACTGTCGTTGAGGCGCAGCAGCTCGGCGATGGGGGCAGTGTCGTCGCCAATGGTGACGGCTCCGGACTCGTCGGTGTAGCCCAGCAGCACGCCGCCCTCCACTTCCTCGGTGCACTCGGCAATGATCATGCCGGGACAGGGCGTGTACCAGGGGGCGTTGACGCCGCTCTCAGCGGTAAAGCCCACGCCGTTACCGAAGGCCATCTTCATGACGCCCTCGGCCACGCCGTTCTCCACGGCCCAGGCAGCGGCCACCTTGCCGGTGCGGCACAGGGCGTGGAACTGCTCAAAGGCGGTGCGGTGTCCGGCGTAGTCGGTGAGGTCGGCCCCACCGAAGAGGTACACGGGGTGGCCAGCGGCCTTAAACTCCTGGGTGATGACCTCGCCCGCTTTCACGGGGGCGATGGCAAAGGAGATGAGGGTGGGGGGCACGTCCAGTTCCATGAAGGAGCCGGACATGGAGTCCTTGCCGCCGATGGCGGCACAGTTCAGGCCCAGCTGAGCGTCCAGAGCGCCCAGCAGCGCCTGGAAGGGCTTGCCCCAGCGCTTGGCCTCGTCCCGGAGCTTCTCAAAGAACTCCTGGAAGGTGAGGTAGGCACGGGTATAGTCGGCGCCAGCGGCCACGATCTTGGCCACGGAGGTGACCACGCTGGCCTGAGCCCCCAGGTAGGGGTCGGCGCTCATCCAGTCGGGGTCAAAGCCCCAGGCCATGAGGCTGGCCTGGTCGGTCTCCTGGCCGGGCTCCACGGGGAACAGGGCGGCCATGGCCTGGGCGGGGGTGCGCTGGGTTTTGCCGCCAAAGGGCATGAGCACGCTGCCAGCTCCGATGGAGCCGTCGAACCGCTCGGTAAGGCCCCGGCGGGAGGCGCTCTTCAAGCTCCCGGCCATATCCCGCAGGGTGTTGGCCCCGGCCACAGGCTTCACGGTGCCCTGGGGCACCTCCACCTGGGCGTGCTTGACAGCGCCGTTGGTGTTCAAAAAGTCTCGGCTCAGGTTGGCGATGGTCTGGCCCTTCCAGGTCATGACCATGCGGGGGCTCTCGGTGACCACAGCCACCTGATAGGCCTCCAGGTTCTCGCTCGCTGCGGCGGCCATGAAGGCGGCGGCGTCCTCGGGGGCCACCACCACGGCCATACGCTCCTGGCTCTCGCTGATGGCCAGCTCAGTGCCGTCCAGGCCGTCATATTTCTTGCGCACGGCGTCCAGGTCGATGGTCAGGCCATCGGCCAGCTCACCGATGGCCACGGACACACCGCCAGCGCCGAAGTCGTTGCAGCGCTTGATGAGGCGGGTCACGTCGCCCCGGCGGAACAGGCGCTGAATCTTCCGCTCCTCGGGGGCGTTGCCCTTCTGCACCTCACTGGCCATAGTGGACAGAGAGGTCATGTTGTGGCTCTTGGAGGAGCCGGTGGCGCCGCCGATGCCGTCCCGTCCGGTGCGGCCGCCCAGCAGGATGACCACGTCACCGGGGGCGGGCACTTCCCGGCGCACATGCTCAGCGGGAGCGGCACCCACCACAGCGCCGCACTCCATGCGCTTGGCGATGTAGCCGGGGTGGTAGACCTCGGCCACGTGTCCGGTGGCCAGGCCGATCTGGTTGCCGTAGGAGGAGTAGCCAGCGGCAGCGGTCTGGGCGATCTTGCGCTGGGGCAGCTTGCCGGGGATGGTGTCGGAGAAGGGCACGGTGGGGTCGCCGCCGCCGGTGACACGCATGGCCTGGTGGACATACACACGGCCGGACAGGGGGTCCCGGATACAGCCGCCGATGCAGGTGGCAGCGCCGCCGAAGGGCTCAATCTCGGTGGGATGGTTGTGGGTCTCGTTCTTGAACATGAGCAGCCAGTCCTGCTCCTTGCCGTCCACCTGGGCGGGGACGTGGATGGAGCAGGCGTTGATCTCCTCGCTCTCGTCCAGCTCAGGCAGCATGCCCCGCTTTTTCAGGGTCTTGGCGCCGATGGTGGCCAAATCCATGAGGGTCTGGGGCCGCTTGTCCGCCTTCTCCTGGCCGTACACCTCCACCCGGGCGTCCAGGTAGCGCTGATAGGCGGCCTTCACGTCGTCCCGCTTGACGCTGACGCTGTCCAGGTGGGTGGAGAAGGTGGTGTGGCGGCAGTGGTCGGACCAATAGGTGTCCACCACCCGCACCTCGGTGAGGGTGGGGTCCCGCCCCTCCTCGTCCCGGAAATAGGTCTGGAGGAAGGTCAGGTCGGAGAGGTCCATGGCCAGGCCGTACTGGGCCAGCAGCTCTTCCAGCCCCTCCCGGTCCAGCTGGGTGAAGCCGTGGAGCACAGGCACCGCCTCGGGCACGGGGTACTGGCCCTGGAGGGTCTCGGGCTTGTCCAGGGAAGCCTCACGGCTCTCCACGGGGTTAATGAGGTGGCCTCGAATCTTGTCCAGCTGCTCCTCGGTGAGGGTTCCCTCCAGCACGTACACGGTGGCGCAGCGCACGGTGGGGCGCTCGCCGCCGGTCATCATCTGGAAGCACTGGGCGCAGGAGTCCGCCCGCTGGTCATACTGGCCGGGCAGAGCCTCCACGGCCACGATGGTGTGGGGCTCCTGGGGCAGCTGGGGCATCTCCTCGTCCCAAATGCCGTCCACCTGGGGCTCCGAGAGGATGGTGGTGCGGGCGGCGTCGTAGACGCTGCGCTCCACTCCCTCCACGTCGTAGCGGCGGATGACCCGCACCCCGGTGAGGGAGTCCACCCCCAGGGGGCCTTTCAGCTCTCCCATCAGGTGCCCTGCCTCCACGTCAAAGCCGGGCTTTTTTTCCACAAAGCAGCGAAATACCTTGCTCATTGCCACACTCTCCCTTATTTATCTTTGTCTTGCTGTTGGATACCAGCGTTTTTATCTTCCACGGACGACCAGATCGTCCACTGATCCACATTGGCATAGAGATTTGACTGGGTGGGGGTCACCCCCGTCACCAGCCCCCACCGCACCAGCAGGGAACCCCGTAAAAAACAGATGGGAGCCAGCGGGGTCTGCTGGGCAAAGCCCGCCAGATAGGCCTCCAGCTCCGTCTCTCCCCCGGTCCTGCGCCAGGCGTTGAGCAGCTCCTGCACCTCGCTCTGGGTACCCCCGTAGCTCAAGGACCCGGTGAGCAGAGCGGTGAGGTCAAAATCCGAAGTGAGCTGCACCTGGCCCAGGTACAAATCAAAATTGCCCCGCTCCAGGGCGGACACATAGTCCTCCCAGGCCAGGGACTTCACCGTTACGGTAAACCCCGCCCCCTCCAGCTGATTGGCCACGGCCTGGGCCACCTGCTGCCGGGTGGAGTTGTCCTCGTTGACGATGAGGGTGAGGCTCCCCCCGGTAGTCTCCTCCGTGCCCCCCTGGGTCCATTCGGGCAGCTCTCCCCACGCCGGGGAGATGGGCCATGGGGTGGGGTCCCCGTGGCCGGATAGCTGCACCTGCACCAGGCTGTCCCGGTTCAGGGCCGAGGAGATGCGCTGGCGCACCGCGGCGTCGGCACACGCCCCTCGCTGGGTCTGAAAGCCCAGGTATAAAAGCTGGCTGGTGGGGTAGTCGAACACCTCACAGGTGCCGGAGTAGCCCACCGCCTGGGGGTCGGAAAACTGGGTGGTGGCTATCCACACCTCGCCGCTGTCAAAGGCGGCCTTGCGCCGGTCCGGGGTGCTCACCTCCACCAGGGGGATGGTCTCTGCGGGCAGGGCGTCCACCAGGCCGCTGTAAGGGTTCGGGACCAGGGCCCCGTCCTGCAACAGGTAGGGCCCGGTGCCCAAGGGGTCCTGTCCCTCCCGCTCCAGCACCACCGGAATGTCCAGCAGGGCGGGCAGGTTGGCGTTGGGGCGGGACAGGGTGATGGTGAGGGTATAGGTCCCGGTCTGGGCCACCCCGGTGACCCCGGACAGGCGGTTTTGGTACCGGGTGGCCGTGCGGGCGGTCTCCAGGGAGGAGACCACATGGGCGGCGGTGAGGGGGGTGCCGTCGGAGAAGCACACCCCCTGGGCCACCTCCACCGTCCAGGTCAGGCCGTCGGACCCGGCGGTGGCCCCGGCACACAGCCGGGGCTGGGGCTGGAAGCTCTGGTCCAGCTCATACAGGCCCTGGTACACCAATCCCCCCAGCTCCAAATTCGCCCCGTTGGTGCCCGTAATGGGGTGCATGGTCTGTTTGGGGTCATAGGCCAGGGAGAAGGTCCCGGTCTGGACCGGCTGCACCGTCCCGGTGGGGGCGGCCGACGGGGCCGGGTTCTCCTCCGTGGCGGCGGTGCAGCCGGACAGGAGCAGCGCTCCCGCCACGGCCAGGGCCGCTAATTGGGTCTTTCGTTTCATTTCAAACCAATGGCGGCGGCCATGGAGCCCCGGTTGGTGCCCACCTGGCGGTGGCTCCAGAACAAATCCGGGTGGCAGCTGGTGCACAGCTCACACACGCCGATGTTCTCGGTGGGTATCCCCGCCTTTTCCAGGCGCATGGCGTTGATGCCCTTCAAATCCACGGAATACTTGCCGTTTTCCTGGATGTGCAGGTACTTGAGCACCGGGGTGGAGAAGGCGGCCATCATGGCGTTGGGCACGTCCTCGTGGGTCTCAAAGCAGCAGGGGCCAATGCCCGGGCCGATGGCCGCCAGGATATTCTGGGGGTCACAGCCGTACACCTCCTCCATCTTGCGCACCACCGCCCCGGCGATGTCGGCGGCGGTGCCCCGCCACCCGGCGTGGGCGGCGGCCACCACCTGGCGCACCGGGTCATAGTACAAGATGGGCAGGCAGTCGGCGGAGAAGATCACCAGGGTCACCCCGGGCAGGTCGGTGACCAGGCCGTCGGCCTCATAGGACACCTTCTCGTAGGGGTCCTCTTTCACGTCCGCCTTGGTGATCACCCGCACATGGTTTTCATGGACCTGATTGGACATGGCCATCCGGGGCCCTTGGGCCCCGATGGCGGTCAAAAACCGGCGGTAGTTCTCCCGCACATGGTCCGGGTCGTCCCCCCGGCTTACGCCCAGGTTCAGGGACGCCCACATGCCCTCTGAGATGCCGCCCAGGCGGGTGGAGAAGCCGTGGGCCACTCCCCCGGCCTGTTCCATCTCCTCAGAGGCCAAAAAGACCACAGATTGATGTTGCTTCTGGACAATTGTCATGGTGGGTTACCTCCCGGTGATTGGGTCACAAAGGTTACTCTTCCCCGTGGTGGTACTGCTCGCAGGTGCACTTCTTCCACTTCAGGCCGGACCCGCAGGGGCAGGGGTCGTTGCGGCCGATCTTCACCGTCTTCTTGGTGGGCTGCTGGGTCACGGTGTTGTCCGAGCCGCCGGACTCGCCGGTGACCTTGGCCACACGCTGACGCTGGATGCCCTGGTTGGTGCGGATGCGGGCGGAGTACAGACGCCGCAGGGTCTCCTCCTGAATGGCGGCGATCATCTCCTCGAACATGTCGTAGCCTTCCCGCTTGTACTCCACCACGGGGTCAGACTGGCCGTAAGCCCGCAGGCCGATGCCCTGGCGCAACTCGGTCATGGCGTCGATGTGGTCCATCCAGTACTCATCCACCACGCGCAGCAGAATGACCCGCTCCAGCTCACCCATGGGGTTCTGGATGGCGGTCTGGCCCAGTTCCGCCAGCTGCTGGGCAATGGAGTCGGCCTGGTGCTCGTAGTTGGCATGGGCCAGCTCCAGCAGCTTGTCGGTGAGGGCCTGGGTGGACAGGCTCCCCAGCTGTCCCTTCACATCGTCCAGCTGCTGGGCGGTAAACATCACGTTGACCCAGGGGGCCATAGCCACCTTGAAGCCAGCCTCGTCCAGCTTGCCCTGCTCTCCGGTGTGTCCGGCGATGAGGTTGGTGACGGTGGTGGTGAGCATGTTCTCAATGGCGGCGTGGACGTCCTCGCCGTCCAGCACCTGGCGGCGCTGCTTGTAGATGACCTCACGCTGGGTGTTCATCACGTCGTCGTACTCCAGCACGGTCTTACGGATCTGGAAGTTCTGAGACTCCACCTTCCGCTGGGCCTTCTCGATGGCGTTGGACAGCATCTTCTGGTCCAGGGGGGTGTCCTCGTCCACGCCCAGCTTATCCATGACGCTCTGAATCCAGTCAGAGGCGAACAGGCGGAGGATGTCGTCCTCCAGGGACAGGAAGAAGCAGCTCTCGCCGGGGTCACCCTGACGGCCGGCACGGCCGCGCAGCTGGTTGTCGATGCGGCGGGACTCGTGGCGCTCGGTGCCCAGGATGTACAGGCCGCCCACTTCCCGCACCTTCTCGGCCTCTTCCTTGATCTCGGCCTTGAACTGGGCCTCAGCCTGGGCGAAGGCCTCACGGGCGGCGAGAATCTCCTCGTTGTCGGTGTCGGCGTGGCCGTCGCACTCGGCTAAAAGCTCGTCGCTCATGCCCTGGCGGCGGAGCAGCGCCTTGGCCATGTACTCGGCGTTACCGCCCAGCATAATATCGGTACCACGGCCGGCCATGTTGGTGGCCACGGTGACGGCGCCCAGCTTACCGGCCTGGGCCACGATCTCCGCTTCCTTGTCGTGGTGCTTGGCGTTCAGCACGTTGTGGGGAATGCCCTCCCGGGTCAGCAGCTTGCTCACCAGCTCGGAGATCTCAATGGACACGGTACCCACCAGCACAGGCTGGCCCTTCTCGTGGCACTCCTTGATCTGACGGACCACAGCCCGGTACTTGCCGGCCTGGGTCTTGTACACCTGGTCGGGGTGGTCCACACGGGCCACGGGGCGGTTGGTGGGAATCTCCACGATATCCAGGGAGTAGATCTGGCCGAACTCCTCCTCCTCGGTCATGGCGGTACCGGTCATACCGGACAGCTTGTCGTAGAGACGGAAGTAGTTCTGGAAGGTGATGGTGGCCAGGGTCTTGGACTCGTGAGCCACGGTGACGTGCTCCTTGGCCTCGATGGCCTGGTGCAGGCCCTCGTTATAGCGGCGGCCGTACATGAGACGGCCGGTGAACTCATCGACGATGATGACCTCGCCGTCCTTCACCACGTAGTCAATGTCCCGGCGCATGACGCCACGGGCCTTGATGGCCTGGTTGATGTGGTGGGACAGGGTGGTGTTCTCGGGGTCGGACAGGTTCTCCAGGTTGAACTGCTGCTCAGCCTTGGCCACGCCACGGGCGGTGAGGGTGGCGGTGCGGGCCTTCTCGTCCACGATGTAGTCGGCGTCGATGTTGACGTCCTCCTCCTCCTTGGCGTCCACGGAGGCCACCCGCTGGCAGGTCAGACGGGCCACGAAGTTATCCACCAGCTGGTAGAGCTGGGTGGACTTCTCGCCCTGACCGGAGATGATCAGAGGGGTACGGGCCTCGTCGATGAGGATGGAGTCCACCTCGTCCACGATGGCGAAGCTGTGGCCACGCTGCACCAGCTCCTTGGAGTAGATGGCCATGTTGTCTCGCAGGTAGTCGAAGCCAAACTCGTTGTTGGTGCCGTAGGTGATGTCAGCGGCATAGGCGGCCTTCTTGGCCTCCTTGTCCACGCCGTGGATAACCAGGCCCACAGTCAGCCCCAGGAATCGGTACACCTTACCCATCCACTCCGAGTCACGCTTGGCCAGGTAGTCGTTGACGGTGATGATGTGCACGCCCTTGCCGGACAGGCCGTTCAAGTAGGCGGGCAGGGTGGCCACCAGGGTCTTACCTTCACCGGTGCGCATCTCGGCGATACGGCCCTGGTGGAGGATGATGCCGCCGATGAGCTGCACCCGATAGGGACGCATACCCAGAACACGCCAGTCTGCCTCCCGACACACGGCAAAGGCCTCGGGGAGAATGTCGTCCAGGGTCTCGCCGTTGGCCAGACGGGCCTTAAACTCGTCGGTTTTTGCCCGCAGCTGCTGGTCGGTGAGGGCCTTCATTTCCTCTTCCAGGGCCTCAATTTTATCCACGAGGGGGGTGAGCGCCTTGACCGCCCGTTGGGACGGGGTGCCAAATATTTTCGTAAACAAACCCATGTTGCGCGCTTCCTTTCTGGTTCAGTGCTTGGGTAGAAAAACCCATTTTAACTTATGTAGTATACCATAATCTTTGGGGAGAAAAAAGAGGAAATTGAAAATAACGTATGGTTTTCTCCCGGAGCGCCCCAACCCTTGGGTTTTCTCTATTGTATCCCATGGGTGGTGGGGCGTTCTGTCGTCTTGTGGAAGGTCTCGCCTTTACCATTGCCACTCCAGACTGCTGGACAAAGTCTTGTTCTTCTATGGTTCCAGACGCAGGCTTGCCAGCCTGGTGGGGACGCTTCCCGCTGGGGGTACCTTTTGACCGGGCAAAAGGTACCAAAACCCGCTTAGGGCGTTCCCCCCTAAGTACCCCCCTTGGGTACGAGGCTGTCCCTGCGTCAAGTGTCAGTTCGGCCCTGGCCCCGGTGGGGTCACATAGATAGCCTGGCAAGTCTATGGGCAATGCCCCCTTCTCTGTGAGTCGGTGCTCCTCCTTCCAGGGCCTTACCCTGGTGTGCGGCGTTGCCGCCGGGGGCTTGGCTTCCGGTGCCAGCCAGACTCAAAGCCTCCCTTGTGTAAAGGGAGGTGGCATGGCGTAGCCATGACGGAGGGATTGTTTGCAGCCCTTTACCGTCAACCCCTCAGTCAGCCTTGCGGCTGACAGCTCCCCTTACACAGGGGAGCCTTTGGACGGGAGTGGCCCCATCACAGCAACACAGGAAGTGCGGCAAAAGCTCCCAGCGGTGGAAACGCTTCGATAAAGCCCGCTTCTCTCTCCGTTTCGGCCCCTTCTGGTCTACCTGGTCTACGGTGGCCGGGAAGCGGCCACATACCACCAAGCCTGAGGCCCTGGAAATGGAAGGGAAACCTACCAGCGGAGCAGGCACACCCCAGAGATGTGATACGCCATCTATGTGACCTCTCCAGGCCCAGGGCCGACTACGGCCCCACCGCACAAAACAACATAAAACCATTGGGGTTTCAAAAGGGGCGTGCCCCTTTTGTGGCTTTTTGTCCATTTTGGCCACTCAAAATGGACCCCCAGCGGGGAGCGTCCCCGCCAGGCTGGCAAGCCTGAAACAGGGGCGGTTCGACGGGTCTGCCTAGCGGCAGACAGCTCCCCCTGCACCGGGGGTGCTCTGCGCCTGGAAGTGCATCTAAATTCCCACCCCTTTATGCACCACGTTACTGTACAAAATTCCCCTTGACGCTGTCCGCATGCGGCGGTATAATGTCCATCACAACAAAACAAAAGCAGACGAAGCGTGCAGGAAAAGGCCAGGGTCGGCCTACCGAAGGAGTGACACTCTCAGGTTCCCCGGGACACGGGGTGAGGACTGTACGTGGATGTAACTCTGGAGAAGCTCAGCAATGAGTGCCGAAGGTGCAACGTGGGGACCGCTGGTTCCCGCCAATCTCTCAGGCAAAAGGACAGAGGAAATCATACGCCGACGCACCCGCTCCCCCGTTGGGGAGTCGGTGCCAGCACCGTCATTTCCTCAGGTTGCGGAGTATTCCATCCGCAACCTGTTTTTGTTTTGTCAAAAACAGCTCGAGGAGAGGATTCAACATGGTTCAGCAATTGGAAGCCGCACTTTTACCCGTGGTCAACGCCTTAAATGACTACCTATCCAGCTACATTCTGGTGTTTCTGCTCATTGGCGTTGGCCTGTTCTACTCCATCCGCACCCGGTTTGTGCAGGTGCGCTGCTTTGGCGAGGGCATGAAAAAGGTCTTTGGCAACCTGTCCCTGCGGGGCGGGGCCCAGGCCCAGGGCATGAGCTCCTTCCAGGCCCTGGCCACCGCCATCGCCGCCCAGGTGGGCACCGGCAACATCGTGGGCGCCTCCGGCGCCATCCTCACCGGCGGCCCCGGGGCCATCTTCTGGATGTGGATCATCGCCTTTTTCGGCATGGCCACCATTTACGCCGAGGCCACCCTGGCCATCCACACCCGGGTCATTGACCAGGACGGCCACATCCACGGCGGCCCGGTGTACTACATCACCACCGCCTTCCGGGGCGCCTTCGGCAAGTTTCTGGCCGGGTTCTTCGCCGTGGCCATCATCCTGGCCCTGGGCTTTATGGGCTGCATGGTCCAGTCCAACTCCATCGGCTCCACCTTCCAGACCGCCTTTGGCGTACCCTCCTGGGTGATGGGCGTGGTGCTGGTGGTCATCTGCGCCTTCATCTTCCTGGGCGGCGTGCAGCGTTTGGCCGCCGTCACCGAGAAGCTGGTGCCCATCATGGCCGCCATCTTCCTGCTGGGCGCTGTGGCGGTGCTGGTGGCCCGCATCGCCTACCTGCCCGAGACCTTCGCCATGATCTTCCGCTACGCCTTCCAGCCCCAGGCCATCATCGGTGGCGGCTTTGGCTACGCCATCAAGACTGCCATCAGCCAGGGCGCCAAGCGCGGTCTGTTCTCCAATGAGGCGGGCATGGGCTCCACCCCCCACGCCCACGCCCAGGCCAACGTGAAAGACCCCCACGAGCAGGGCGTGGTGGCCATGGTGGGCGTGTTCATCGACACCTTCGTGGTGCTCACCCTCAACGCCCTGGTGGTCATCTCCACCCTGTATGCCGGGGGCGGCCCCCTGGCCGGGGGCTATGTGGGGGACGTCACCGCCACCCTCAACAGCGCCAACCTGGCCCAGACCGCCTTTGGCACCGTGTTCGGCGCCCACTTCGGGGCCATCTTCGTGGCCATCTGCCTGTTCTTCTTCGCCTTCTCCACCGTGTTGGGCTGGAACCTGTTCGGCAAGATCAACGTGATGTACCTCTTCGGCAAAAAGGCCGCCCCTGTCTACGGGGTGCTGGCCCTGGTGTTCATCTTCCTGGGCACCACCATGTCCAACGACCTGGTGTGGGGCCTCACCGACCTGTTCAACAACCTCATGGTCATCCCCAACGCCATCGCCCTGTTTGCCCTGTCCTCCATCGTGGTGGGCATCGCCAAACGCCGGGGAAACGCCCTGAAATAATGGGAATTTCCCTATAGTTTCTCTGTCCCCCCTCCACTCCCCCGGGCAGGTTTGCCAAAAATCTTCGGATTGGTTGACAATTCTGCCCGGGGGAGATATAATACCGCCAAAATGAACCACTGATAGAGGCGCGGTGCCAATGGGTGCCCCACACAAGCCTGGAAGGGCGTGGGGTGCGAGGTGTCACCGCCGAAGGGCAAAGGGGCTTCCACCCGCTTTGTGCCTGGGTCGTCGGGAAATACCCGGCGGACTGTCACACCCCCTGGTGTGAAGCGCTATCATGGCAAGCCAAAAGTTCCCGTCCCTCTCGTGGGCGGGGGTTTGTTGACCATGATCGCATCACGCGGTTCATGGTCTTTTTGTTTGCCCTAGATTTCAACAAAGGAGAGAGGAACCCCCATGAAACAGAAACTCTTTGCCCTGCTCCTGGCGGTGGCGCTGGTGCTGTCCCTGGCGGCCTGTACCGCCAGCCCCTCGGACTCCGGCTCCAACACCTCTGCCAGCCAGGCACCGGCCGCGGACGTCCCCGACGTCCCCGACTTCACCGACGTGGACACCTCCACCATCCCCGGATTGGAGGACGGCGTGCTCACCGTGGGTATGGAGTGCGCCTACGCCCCCTACAACTGGATGCAGATGGACGACTCCAACGGAGCCGTGCCCATCTCCAACGTGTCCGGGTCCTACGCCAACGGCTACGACGTGATGATCGCCAAGCGCATCTGTGAGGCCTACGGCTGGGAGCTGGAAGTGGTGTCCAGCTCCTGGGACTCCCTGACCCCCGCCGTCCAGGCGGGCACCATGGACGCCAACATCGCCGGCCAGTCCATGACCGCCGACCGGATGAAGGAAGTGGACATGGCTGGCCCCTACTACTACGCCACCATCGTGTGCCTGACCACCAAGGACAGCCCCTACGCCTCCGCCACCTCCATCGCCGACCTGGCCGGGGGCATCTGCACCGCCCAGTCCGGCACCATCTGGTATGACTCCTGTCTGCCCCAGATTCCCGACGCCAACATCCTGTCCCCCGCCGACAACGCCCCCGCCATGATCATGCAGCTGCAAACCGGCATGGCCGACTTCATCTGCACCGACATGCCCACCGCCAAGGGCGCCGCCGCCAAGGACGACAACCTGGTGGTGCTGGACTTCTCCGGCACCGACGGGGACTTCCAGTTTGAGACCGAGGCTGAGCGGGCGGAGAACGTGAACATCGGCATTTCCGTGAAGAAGGGCAACACCCAGCTCAAGGACGCCATGGACGCCGTGCTCTCCCAGCTCACAGCGGAGGACTTTGACGCCATCATGGACCAGGCCATCGCCGCCCAGCCCGCCACCGACGACACCGACGCCAACCTCTTTGTCAAGCTGGGCCGCGACATGGTGCAGCTGCTGAAAGACTACTACCCCGGCTATCTCAACGGAATTCTCAACACCATCATCCTGGCAGTGGTGTCCACCGTCATTGGCTGTGTCATCGGCCTGGTGTGCGGCATTCTGAACACCATCCCCTACGCCAAGCAGGACCCCCTGCCCAAGCGCATTCTGTTGAAAGTGATTCGGACCATCGTACGCATTTACGTGGAGGTGTTCCGCGGCACCCCCATGGTGCTGCAAGCGGTGTTCATCTACTACGGCCTGCCCTACTTCACCAATGGCTCGGTGGCCTTCCGGGGCTCTTCCGGCATCTGGCTGGCCTCCATCATCGTGGTGTCCATCAACACCGGCGCCTACATGGCCGAGTCCGTCCGGGGCGGTATCATCTCCATTGACCCCGGCCAGACCGAGGGCGCCCGGGCCATCGGCATGAATCACTTCCAGACCATGACCTCGGTGATTCTGCCCCAGGCCATCCGCAACATCATCCCCCAGATCGGCAACAACTTCATCATCAACATCAAGGACACGTCCGTGATGTTCATCATCAGCTTCACCGAGTTCTTCGCCTTCCACCGCTACATCGTGGGCGTGAACAACCTGTACTTCCCCTCCGCCGCCATCGAGATGATCGGCTACCTCACCATGACCCTGCTTGCCTCTGCGGCGCTGCGGCTCATTGAAAAGCTCATGGACGGCTCGGACAACTACGAGCTGGTGCAGGTGGATGCCCTGACCATGGCCGCCGGGACCTACAGCCACCCCAACCGGGGCACGCCCTTTGACGAGCACAGCAAGGAACAGCGGGACCGCAACGGCAGCACGAGAGGAGAGCGGTAATATGAGCGACGCCATTTTACAAGTCAAGCACCTGTCCAAGTCCTTTGGCAGCCACCAGGTGCTGAAAGATATCGACTTCACCGTCCGGCCTGGAGACGTGACCTCCATCATCGGTGCCTCCGGCTCGGGCAAGTCCACCCTGCTGCGGTGCATCAACCTCCTGGAGACCCCCTCCGCCGGAGACATCCTCTTCCACGGGGAGAACATCACCGCCCGGGGCTTCAACCCCTGCCGCTACCGCTCCCAGGTGGGCATGGTGTTCCAGTCCTTCAACCTGTTCAACAACATGACCGTGCTGGAAAACTGCATGGTGGGCCAGGTGAAGGTGCTGAAAAAGTCCAAGGCGGAGGCCAAGGAAAACGCCATGAAGTACTTGGAGCAGGTGGGCATGGCCCCCTACATCAACGCCCGCCCCCGGCAGATTTCCGGCGGCCAGCGCCAGCGGGTGGCCATCGCCCGGGCCCTGGCCATGGAGCCGGAGGTGCTGCTCTTTGACGAGCCCACCTCCGCCCTGGACCCCGAGATGGTGGGCGAGGTGCTCTCCGTCATGCGGGACCTGGCCTCCCAGGGCATGACCATGCTGGTGGTGACCCACGAGATGGCCTTCGCCCGGGACGTGTCCAACCACGTGGTGTTCATGGCCGATGGAGTCATCTGCGAGCAAGGCGACCCCAAGGACGTGTTCACCAACCCCCGGCAGACCCGCACCCGGGAGTTTTTGGCCCGATTCATGGGAGAATGAGAAACCCGCCCCGGCAGAGTGCAAACGTTGTACTCCGCCGGGGCGAGTTTTAATGAATAATGAAAAATGAATCGTGAATAAGTATGGTGTGCCCCACAGTGGCACGGATTTTAATTTGAGGTGGAGACTTGAGGGCAGTTCCCCCTTGCCAACTTGGCCGCAATTTAGTACAATAAAGGTTGACAGTTTGTAAAGAAGGAGCGCTTCCATATGACGAGAGATGAAGCCTTTGAATTTTTAGACCGCACCGCCCGGGGCATTGCCGAGATGTTCGGCTCCTCCTGTGAGACCCTGGTGCACGACATGGGAGTCCCCTCCCACCCCATTTTGTCCATCTATAACGGCCATGTCTCCGGCCGGGAGGTGGGCTCCACCATGGATATCCTGGGCATCGGCCTGGAGCTGGACGCCGACTCTTCGGTGACAGATTTTGTCAACCTTGCCGCCACCACCCCCGACGGACGCCAGACCAAATCCTCCACCTTCCACATGATCGGGGAGGACTACAACCTGGCCCTGGGCATCAACTTTGACTACACCTCTCTGGTGTTTGCCAACCGCATTCTGGTGGACCTCATGAGCGCCAGCTCGGACTTGCAGTCCGCCCTGTGGCAGGAGGGGGACTCCAAGCAGCTGGCCGACCTCTTCGAGCGGTGCCTGGCCGCCCTGGGCAAGCCGGTGGACGCTCTGAACAAGAAGGACCGCCTGCGCATGATCGCCATGTTGGAGCAGAAAAACGCCTTCTCCTTCCGCAAGTCGGTGCCCTATGTGGCCAAGCACCTGGGGGTGTCCCGGTACACGGTGTACAAGTACCTGGGCGAGCTGGCCGAGCACAGCGAGGAGGAATAATCCCCCTTTCTTCCCTTGTTTTTTCCGCCTCGGTGGACTACAATGTGGAATAGTTGTACATTCGTTTACATAAGGAGATCATACATCATGTATCGTGAACAGTTAGAAGCTTATTTTCAGGACAAGCAGGACATGCTGGTGGACGCTGTGTGCCGCCTGGTGTCCATTGACAGCGTGGAGGGCGAGCCGGCCCCCGGCGCTCCCTTCGGCCCCGGCCCTGCCGCCGCGCTGGAAGAGGGCCTGAAGCTGGCCCAGGAGTGGGGCCTCATCACCCAAAACCACGAGGGCTACGTGGGCACCGCTGACCTGTGCGACAAGGCCGACGCCCTGCACATCCTGGGCCACCTGGACGTGGTGGCCCCCGGCGAGGGCTGGACCGTCACCCAGCCCTATCAGCCCCGTGTGGTGGATGGCCTCATCTATGGCCGTGGCACCGACGACGACAAGGGCCCTGTGGTGGCCTCCCTGCTGGCCATGAAGGCAGTGAAGGACCTGGGTGTGCCCCTGAAGTCCAACTGCCGCCTCATCATGGGCACCAACGAGGAGAGCGGCTCCGGGGACATCGCCTGGTACTTTGCCCGCCACCCCTTCGCCCCCGCCACCTTCTCCCCTGACTCCGGCTACCCCGTCATCAACACCGAGAAGGGCGGCTTAAAACCCACCTTCACCCGCTCCTGGCCCGTCCAGGAGGCTCTGCCCCGGGTGAAGTGGCTCCACGGCGGCTTCCGCATCAACGTGCTCCCCGGCGACGCTGAGGCAGCGGTGGAGGGCCTCACCCTCCACGACGTGCACCCCTTCGCCCGGGATATCACCGCCCGCACCGGCATCACCTTCACCTGCACCAGCCAGGACGGCTGCACCGTCATCCATGCCAAGGGCGAGGGCAGCCACGCCGCCTGGCCTGAGGGGGGCAACAACGCCGTCACCGGCCTCATCGCCCTGCTGTGCGCCCTGCCTCTGGCGGACGGTCCCTGCAAGGAGGCCCTGAACCAGCTCAACACCCTGCTCCCCCACGGGGACTACCACGGCCGGGCCCTGGGCATCGCCCAGTCCGAGCCCATCGCCGGAGATTTGACCGTGGCTTTCACCCTGCTGGAGGTCACCGAGACCGGACTCACCGGCCGCTTTGACTCCCGGGTGCCCCTGTGCGCCACCAAGGAAAACTGTGAGAACGTGGCCCGGGCCGCTTTTGAACAGAGCGGCTTCACCTTTGAGGGTGAGCAGGAGGAGGCCCACCACACCCCCGCCGACTCTCCCTTCGTGCAGACGCTGCTGAAGCGGTACGAGGAGTACACCGGACAAAAGGGCGAGTGCCTGTCCACCGGCGGCGGCACCTACGTCCACGAGATTCCCGGCGGCGTGGCCTTTGGCTGCACCATGCCCGGGTTTGACACCCACCTCCACGGGGCGGACGAGCGGGTGAAGATCGCCGACCTGATGCTGTCGGCCAAGCTCTTTGCCCACATTATCCTTGATCTATGCGCTGAATAATCTTCTGGGGCCGCTGCACCATGCAGCGGCCCTGTTGTTTTTTCGGCGCTATGAAAAACATGTTTCTTCTCTTATCACTGGGATCAGGCTTGCCAGCCAGGGTTTGCTCCGCAGGGTGACTTTCTCCCCGATGAGAAAGTCACCAAAGAATCGCCAAAGGCGGGGCCTTCCCCCGCCTTGTGGAATCCACCCCGCGGTACGGGGAGTTCCTGCGTCCTCCTCTTTTCGGCCCTTGGACTGGTTCATGTCACATAGATAGTATGGAAATTCTACAGAAAGCACCCACTTCTCTAACAAACGCTACTTCTATCGCCAGGGCCTTCCCCTGGTGTGCAACTGTTCCCAGTTGCCGGAGGACTGGCTCCCGGCGGCGGGAACGCCGCTTCTCCAAGGTAGGCCCGGACATGGAAACCACCCAGCCATAGGGCCAGCTGCCCAGGGTGGCCTGGTGTGGTGGCAGAAACAGGAGCCACAGCAAGAGTTACGGGCCGAATTTAGACTTGACGCAAGCCCAGCCTGGTACCCCAGGGAGGTCCTTAGTGGGGAACGCCCTAAGCGATTCTTTCCCCCATTTCTCATCGGGGAGAAATGGGGCCCAGCGGAGCGTCCCCACCGGGGGCGCTGGTTTCCGCCTGAGAAATCGGAGGAGAGCAAGCCCCTCAGGTCAGAGACAAAGAATTGCACCATTCTTCCCTGGCCCTTGTCAGGTGGATGTGGTACAATGAACTTAGATCTGCGGCCCGCCCGTTTGCGGGCCATCAAGGAGGTCATATTATGTTCAACTACTTCTGGTCCCGCAACGCCTCGGTGGGCATGGCGGTGCTCTACATCGCCCTGGGCCTGCCCCTGGTCCTCTTCCCCGCCGCCGTGGGTACCGCCTTTGTCTGGGCCCTGGCCATCGGCTGCGTGGTGTATGCCATTCCCCACCTCATCCGCTACCTCCAGGGCCGAAAAGTGGGCCAGTCCTTCGGAGGCGACCTGTTTCTCACCGTTTTACCCCTGTTCTTCGCCCTGTTCGCCCTCTTCCGCCCCCATGTGATTCTCTCTTTCCTCCCCTTCGTGCTGGGCGCTCTGCTGCTCATGGACGGGGTGGGGAAGCTGCCCCTGATGCTGGCGGCCATCCAGGACCACGCTCCCGGCCTGGCCTTCTGCGTCATCTCCACCCTGGTGCCCCTCATCGTGGGCCTGGTACTCATCGTCAACCCCTTCCAGGCCGCCCAGATGGTCATCATGGTCTTTGGCATCGGCCTCATTGTGGACGGCATCGGCGACCTCATCACCGCTCTGTCCGCCCGTCATGCCTGATACCTGGAGGTCCCTTTTATGAAATACCACTCCCTGCTCCCCCGGGACCGGGCGGAGCGTCTGAATAAGCGGATTACCGAAGGCATGATGTCCGCTTTGAAAACCATCCACTCCGCCACCTCCCCCGACTCCATGGACCCCGCCGACCTGAACCGTCAGCGCAGAGGCCAGGAGGTGCTGGGGCGGCTGGCCTCTCCCCCCATCGGCTTTAGCTGGGAGCCCTTTACCCACCACCAGATGTCCATGGCTTGGGTGCGCCCCGAGCGGGGCCCCCAGCGGCGGCGGGTTATCCTCTACTGCCACGGCGGCGGCTACACCAGCGGCAATCTGGGCTACGCTCGGGTGCTGGCGGCCAAACTGTCCGCCGCCACCGGCTGTGAGACTCTGGCCTTCCAGTACCGTCTGGCCCCGGAACACCCCTACCCCGCCGCCTTAGAGGACGCCCTCACCGCCTGGGACTACCTGATGCACCTGGGGTATGGCGCCCGGGACGTCATTGTGGCGGGAGACTCCGCCGGGGGCAACCTGGCTTTGGAACTGACCTTGAAGCTGAAAGAGTCCGGGCGGTTCCTACCCGGGCGGCTGGTGCTCTTCTCCCCCTGGACCGACCTCACCGCCTCCGGGGCGTCCTACCAGAGCGCCCGGGAGCTAGACCCCATGCTCACCATGAACTACATCCAGGCGGTGCGCTCCGCCTACGCCCCTCAGACCGACTGGAGCGACCCGCACCTGTCCCCCCTGTTTGCCGATCTCCACGGCTTTCCCCCCACCCTTATCCACGTGGGAGAGCGGGAAATCCTCCGGGACGACTCCACTGCCCTGGCCCAAAAGCTGCGGGAGGCGGAGGTGCCCTGTGTCATCCGCACCTGGCCGGACATGTGGCACGTGTTCCAGATGTTCCCCCTGAAAAGCGCCAGCGAGGCCATGGAGCACGTGGCGGATTTTTTACAGCGTTACGATTAAATGCCCTTTCCATTTGGCAAGTTTTCCAACAAAGAAATAAGGAGAGTATCCTATTATGACGGATGCCCAGTTAAACTATCATCTTCGATATTGTGGTAAAGGTTTTTTTGTGGAATTTTTTCCAAATTTAAATTCTATTCTATGGACAGACTCAACCCAAGTTCATGCAGCCACAGAGGAAATCTTCCATAAGCTGATAACAAAACAGCGGCCCGATGGGCGGCCATACACACTCAGTGGGCTAGCCGCTCGCATGTCTCATTGCCGCTACATCTTTTTAGAACAACAGCAGTGGGCCGCTTTGCGCAATATTACTCACTCTAAAGTTACACCCAAACAAAGACAGCTAGCTCACACATATCTTAGTCTAATTCCTTCACATACTTGTTAAGATCAAAAATGCGTCTATATCAAATGCAGGCCCCCCAACTTCCCACCAGCCCAAATGGCTAGGGGAATCCTGGAGCGCCTGCATTTTTATCTATTTAACTGCAGTTAATCCCGCCGCCCACTCTGTTGCGGAAACCTCCCAGGCCCTCGCCCAGGCTCTGGAGCTGTGGCCGTACAACCAGTACACCGCCCTGTGGCAGGTGGCAGTCCACAACCGGGACGCCCAGGAGGCCCTCACCCGGTTGGAGCAGATGCTGGAGACCCTGGAGCAGCCCTGGCAGCTGGGGGACACGGTGCTGTACCGCCGCATGGCCCCCCAGGCCAAGGAGTTCCAGCCCGGGGAGCTGCGGGCCCTTCTGCTGGGCCAGCTGGAGCAGGACCCGGACCTCAGTTGGCTGCGGGACCACCCCCGGGCCCAGGCCCTTCTCCAACGCGTTCATCCATGAGGAAACCCCCGGCGGCTCCGTGCTTGAGCCGCCGGGGGTCTTGTGTTTTAGAAGTGGAATCTCCGCCGCACCTCCCGGCGCAAATCCGGCCGATACCGGATAATCAGCAGAGGCACCATGAGGGTCACCCCCACCACCGCCACCACCAGGGACCACATGGGCCGATAGCCGCCCAAAAACAGGTCAATGCACAGCTCCAGCCACAGCATCAGCACCACGCAGCTGCCCAGCACCAGCATACACCGGCTCAAAATGGACCGCAGGGGGAGGATATACCACAAAAACAGGATGACCACCGAGCACCCCCACCAGATGGGCAGGGCCAGCCGTCCCAGCCAGCTGCCCCCATGCACCGCCATAGCGATGACCCAGAGGAAGCCCGCCACCGCCAGCAGGTCCAGCCCCACCAGGAAGATGGAGTGCAACGAGCGCAGCAGCAGCGGGAGCACCGTCCACACCCACAGCATGGCGCAGGCCCCCGCCACAATGGCGGACCAGGGCATCCCCCGCCACCAAAACAGCAGGTTGAGCACCACACAGCACAGGCCCACCACCCCGTACAGAGCGGAGAGCAGCACCGCCACCTCTCTGTGATTTACCGGCTCCACCTCCCGCCGCTCCACGGGGAAGTTGGGGGGAATGGTGGTGTCCACCGGGCACACCGGATTGACCACCGGGGTCTGGCACAGGGGACAGCGGGCGGCGTCCTTGTCCAGCTCCACCCCGCAGTTGACACAGTATGACATGGCCTGTCTTCACTCCCTTCGATTGGATGTAATCTTCACGTGGAGCCCATCCTGCACCAGCGTGCGGAAGAAGTCCCGCTCCACGTCCGTCTCCTTCACCGTCCCGGCAAAGGTGATCTCCATCATGTCTCCGTAGCTGATGGAGGCGCAGTTTACCCGGGGGGTGTAGGACTGGCCCAGCACCACCTCCATGTGCTGGATGTGGGGCTCCATCTCTTTGGGCACCCGGAACGCCCCAGGGTTAGTATACGTGGTGGAATAGGGGCGGTTGCCCGCCAGACGGTACCCCAAATCCACGGCAAAGTTCTTCACCGGTACCGGAATGAGCTGGAGGGGCAAAAACCGCTGGAGAAACACGTTGCGGGTGATGACTCCCTGCATCTCCTGGCGGGTGATGTGCAGCCGCATATGGTGATGCACCTGGGAGATGATCTCCTCCAAGGTGTAGTCCCCCAGCTCCGGGTCAATGGAGGGGCGCACCGTGAGAATAAAATTGCGCATGGTGCGGGTGGGAAAATAGGGGCGCAGGTTGATGGGGATGGCCAGAGCCACTGGCAGCTCCCGCCGCCGCCCCTCCCGGCGCTGGCGGGCCAGAATGGACTGGATGAGCACAGCGGCCAGATACTCGGTGATGGAGGCCCCATGGCCCTTGGCCACCTGGTGCAGAGCCTGCACCGACACAAAGCCCATGGTGACGTTGAGGGTGTAGAAGGGCTCTGGGGTTCCGGTACAGGGGTAGGCCTTGGGCTCGGACTTGCCCAGCCGCACCCGGGACCGGGCGTACCGGGCGTAGGCGTCCTCCCACTCCTGGGGGTCCGGGGCCTCGTCCACGTCCAGAATCCCCTCCTCATTGGGGATCTCCTCCCCCATCTCCCGTAAGTACACCGCCAACAGGGTCTTAAACAGCACCAGCGCCCCGCCGCCGTCGGCCAGGGCGTGGAACACCTCCATGGAAATGCGGTGGCGGTAGTAGAAAAACCGGATGAGCTGGTCCTTGTTCTGAAAATACACCGGCTGACAGGGGTTTTGAATGTCCGGCTGCAAAAAAGGCCCGGGGGTGTCGTCCGGCTCGAAGTAGTACCAGAATACCCCCTTGCGGATTTTCACATGGAAGCCGGGGAACCGGGGCATGGTGCGGTCGATGGCCCGCTGGAGGGCCTGGGGGTCCACCTCCTGGGTCATGACGGCGGAGAAGCGGTACACCGCCGAATAGGTGCCGCTCTGGATGGCAGAGTACATCATGGCGGCGTTATCCAGCTGAAACCAGCCCTTGTCCTGTCCTCTCCGCCTAACCATACTCCACCCCCCTTTCGTTTGTTTTATTATAATACGCCCTTTTGACCGTGGCAATACCGCAAAACCTGCCGACTGCGTTGACACCCACCCGCTCCGCCTGTTACAATGGCCTCACAGGCGGCTCCTACGCCGTCAATTCCTCTCAAGGGGGTTTTTACAAATGGGACTCATCAATAAACTGGGCGGCTCCATGCTGCAAGGGATGGCTGGCAACCTCAACGAGGTCTCCCCCGAGGCCCTGAACCAGGAGTTTGGCATGTATCTCATGGACGGCGAGACCATCGCCATGGGCTTCCGGCTCATCCGGGACGTGGTGATCTTCACCGACAAGCGCATCATCGACTTTGACAAGCAGGGCGCCACCGGCGTGAAAATGCGGGTGGACTCCATCAACCTGAGCACCATCATCCACGTCTCTGCGGAGACGGCGGGCTTTGGCGCCGACGACAGCGAGATCAATGTCCACTACATCGCCTCCCCCTACTTCAAGTGCAGCGGCGGCGTGGAAGTGGCGGAAAAGAAGTTCGAGTTCCCCAAGAAATACAACATCCAGCCCCTGTACAAGTACTTGCAGGAGATCGCCTATCACAACCACGAGACCCTGAACCACTAAACAGCAAAAAACACCCCGGAGAACTTCGTTCTCCGGGGTGTTCTGCACTTTCTGAGGTTTAGCCGATGGCAATGGTGGTGCTTCTGGGCAGCTCCTTCTTCACATGCTTGGGCATGGACAGCTTGAGGATACCGTCCTCATACTTGGCGGAGATGTCCTGGGGCTCCACATCTCCCACGTAGAAGCTGCGGCTGCAGGCGCCTACATACCGCTCCTGGCGGATGTACTTGCCCTTCTTGTCTTCCTCGTCCTTATCCAGACCCTTGGCGGCCTGGATGGTCAGATAGCCGTCCTTCAGGTCCACCTGGATTTCGTCCTTCTTGAACCCGGGCAGATCCACGTCCAGCTCATAGCTGTTCTCGGTCTCCCGCACGTCGGTCTTCATCAAGTTCTTGGCGTGCTTGCCGTACAGAGGGTTGCGGCCGTTCCACACGGGGAACATCCCAAAGTCATCACCAAAGAAATCATCAAACAAATTCTCACCAAAAATGCTGGGCAACATAAGTCATTCCTCCATTCGTTGCATTCATTGATGCCCTGCGGGAGAAGCTCTTTCGAGCCCCTCTTTTTGGAACAATTATGTTATAACACCGTCAATTGGCACTGTCAAGGCGAGAGTACTAATGTTTACATGTTATGTGATGTTTGTTCATAAAATATGCGATTTCTCCCGGTGGGCTCACCGCACTCTCCCATTCGCTCAAAAAAGCACGGCCAGCTGGCCGTGCTTTTTCGTTCGGAATTAGCTGCGGCGCTTACGGCTCACATAGGCCACACCCGCCAGCAGGCTCACCGAACCCAGGAGCGTGGCCACGTACACCATCATCTGGGCGGGGTCGCCAGTCTGAGGTACACGGTCGGGCTTCTGGGTAGCCTGGGGCTTGTCGGTGGCCTCAGGCTCCTGAGACGTTTCGGGCTGATCCGAGGGCTGTGTCTCCCCCTGGGCAGTGAGGCCTTCCATGGCGCTCTGGAGCGCAGCCACAGCGGCGTCCACCGTCTTCTGGTCCTCCTCGGACAGAGTGGCGTCGGCCATCACCGCCTGGGCATTGGCCAGAGCCGAGCGGAAGGTGGCCACGGACTGGGCGGTGTAGCCGGTGAGGTCCATGCCCTCAGCCTTACCGATGAGGCCTTCCAGGATGTCCTTGTTGGCCTTGAAACGCTGGGCCAAAATGGCGTCCAGCAGGGCGTCGGTGGCGTTGTCCACGTCCTCCTGCATGGCGTCGCCGCTGGCGGCCACGTTCTTGGCCGCTGCCAAAGCGTCCACCAGCTGCTGCCAGTTGGTCTCCACGTACTTGTCGGCCTGGTCCATCATGGCCTCAGCGCGCTGGATGACCAGGTTGAGCATGGTCTTGTCGCCCTGAGTCAGGCCCAGCCCCCAAATCCCATTGAGCAGGTTGTCCCAAGCGGTATTCACCTGGTCCTGCGTGGCGTTCTTATCTTCCATTACGGCCTTGGCCTCAGTGAGAGCCTTCTCAAAGGCAGCCTTGGCGGAGTCGGTGACACCAATGGTGTCCAGACCCTCGGCGTAAGCGATGGTCTTCTCCAGCAGGGTCTTGTTCACCTCGCTGGGCTCAGGCGCCTCCACCAGGGCCTCCATGGCCTGGGTCAGAGCCATCACCGCAGCGTCCACCTCCGCCTGAGTGGCCTGGGCATTGTCCAGCACCGCCTGAGCCGCTTCCATGGCCTTCTCCACCCCTGCAAAGCTGTCGGCGGTGTAGTCCTCAGCCTGGAGGGCACGGGCCTGGGCCAAGGTCTGCTCCAGCTGGGTCTTGTCCACCACCTGGGCAGGCACCTTCACCACCGCAAAGGCGTGGGCGGGAAGGTTGACCACCGGCACACTGCCCAGCTCCACAGTCTCGGTTTCCACGTGTACCTTGTCCGGGTCCTCCGGGGTGTTCTCGTCTGCAATGCCATCGGTGGCCAGGTACTGGACCTCCACCGACCGCCCAGCCAGGTCCATGCCCGGAATCTCCAGCTGAATGTTGTAGTCGTTGAGGCGATCCACGTTCACCATGGCCAGATAGACATTGCCCTGGTCATCCTTGCTGGCCAGTACCGACACCGCTGTGACGTTGTTCTGGGTCTTGGGGGAGTCCATCTGGGTGCTAACCACATGGTCGCCAAATCCGGAATTGAGCATTTGGAACACATGGGCAGAGGGGGTGGAGAAGTAGGTAAACTCACCCTCTCCGGTGGTGGTACTCGCTCCCTCCTGGGGCACCACCTGAATTACCGCCTGCTGGGTGGGGCCCAGGGAGTCGGCCTCATCCTGATACCAGTCGGACAGGCAATGCTTCTGGATGTAGGGGCTGCCTAGATTCACATATTCCATCATTACCTTGGCAATGTACAGGGCATGGGTCTGGGAGCGCACCTGGGACTCGGTGTTGTAGTGGATGCCAAACTCGCTGACCACGGGCACCTTGCCCTCGGGCAGCTTGGAGGCGAAATTCTTCACCGGGTTGACACCGCTGCCCTCGGTCTTGAGCATGGCGTTGTCATAGAACTCCTCGGGGGTGCTGCCGCTCACGGTGCCGGAATAGGGGTGGACCACTACGCCATCATACAGGTCGTTGTAGCCACCTGCGGCCATCTTGTTGACAAAGCCCTCGGTCTCATAGCCTGCGTAGACAAAAATCTCCTGGTCGGTGCCGCTGAGGTGGTTGATCTCGTCCATGGTATCCCGCATGGCCTGGGATACGTCCACGAAACCGTCCCGGTCCACGCTGTAGGTGGCGTAGATGTTCTGTCCCTTGGGGGGAATCTTGCCGTGCACGCCGTCACCGAACTGGATGGAGCCGTTGGCGTAGTTGACCACACAGTGGGTGTCCTCAGGCCCGGAACTCTCCAGGCTGTCCACCACGGTCCACTCTGCCGGGTTGTCGTCCGGCCCCACAAAGACCCGGACACCGTCGTTGACCGCCCGGAAGTCGGGGTCATCCACAATTTTCCCATCCTCACCCATGATTCCGGGGTTCAGATTGGCATAGCGCAGGAAGCGCACCAAGTTGGCGCTGCCGTCGGACCGAGAGGCCACCTTGTTCCAGTCCTCCTCGTCCACGGTGTACCGCTTGTTGATGTTGGCCACGCCGCCGTTGATGTAAGCGTTTTCACGGCCGCCGTCCACATACAGAGTCCAGTAGCCCTGGGAATAGACGCCATCATCTCTCTGGGCATCGGGGCCCAGGTGCATCTCGTTGCCGATTTCAAAATAGCGTACGTTGTAGGGTTCCACATGGCCATTGGCCGCCCGGACATCCGCCCAGGCAATGCCGCCGTTGGGGTTGGTGCCCACCTCGGCATTCATATACTCCACCAGGTCGGCGGCGTCCTGCGCACTGCCACGGCCCAGGCTGTAGACATAGATCATCTCAGAGCCCATTTCATCGGCAAAATCTGCGGCCTCGCCCAAGCCAAAATTGGGGGCGATGCCGGTCTGATTGCCGCTGTTATACAGGCCATGGATCTGATTTTTCCGGCTCTCCTTGTCTCCCAGGGTGGTTCTCCAGTTGAACAGGTTGGAGATGGTGCCGCCGGGGTAGCGGATGGAGCCGAAGCCCGCCTGCTGATACAGCGCAGCGAACTCCTCGTTCATCTTCATGGTCTCGGAATCAAAGGTACCGTAACCATTGTAGGAGTAGCGGTGATTGATGCCAAAGATGCTGTCAGCATCAATGTCCCGCTGGATGTCGTCCAGATTCACCGTCAGTTTCAGGGGCATGGCGGCCCGATAGTTGGCAATGGCCTCCTCCAGGGCGGCACAGGCCGCCTTCATCTGGGCCAAGTCTGCGGTGAGGTCCGCCCCGTCCAACGCCTGTTTCAGGGCCACCGCCACGGCATCATCCTGGTTCAGGCTGCCGCTGTCATACAGGGTCTGACCCTGGGTCACCAGCTCCTGGAGCTGCTGACGGCACAGCTGGGTCCCCTTGTCGGCGTACACCGCCCAGGCCTCCTCATCGGTGAGTACCCGGTTGTAGACGTAGAACTCGTCCACATCCCCCCGCATGGGGTGGGGATTCTTGTTCCCCGCCGTCTTGTGGGCACCCAAACGCAGGGTCAGCACCTGATCAATGGCGTTGTCCGTCAGGGCCTGCTGGCTGTCCAGCTCCCCGTTGATGTAGAACTTTACCTGGCGGCTGTTCTGGTCAATGGTAATGGTAATGTGCTCCCAGCCCCCCTTGACCACGGTGCGTTGGGAGACCACATCGGTGCCGTTGACGTAGGTATGGTACTTGCCATCCCCCCGCAGCGTCAGCACAGACCGCCCGCTCCCCTCATGCTGGAGCATCACCGTGGAGGCGGCGCTGTCGTCCCCGGTGATGGTGGTGTCATAGCGGTACCACATGGAGAAGGAGGTGGCTCCCGCTCCCGTATTGATGTAGTCCTCCAGCTTCATAAAGTTGTCCACCCCTGCGCCGAACCGCAACACCTGCCCAAATACCGGGTTGCCGCTGTCCGTCAACTGGACGCCGTCCCCCTGTAAGGTGGCCGTGGTGCGATCCCCTTGGTCACTGACCAGAGAGTCAAAGCTCCAGTGGTCTTTGAGTCCCTGGGTAGGGTACCCGGACTGGGCATGGGCGCGGAGCCCATAGGGCAGCAGCAGCCCACAAATCAGGGCAGCCGCCACCACAGAACGAACCTTTCTTCTCCTCATACAATTTCCCTCTCCTTTTCCTTTTTATGCAAGAATGCTAAAATGGCAAGGTTTTTTCAGCTCCTTTTAAGCTGATTCATTTAATCTTATCATACCCCTCTGGCAATGTCAAAATGTATCGTCTCTCAGGAATGCGTACCGAGCATCCAATCTGCCATTGACTTTTCCACACGCCCGGCGTATCATGTGCAAAACTTCCAGGAGGTGTGACAATGCTGCGCTGCTCTGTGAACCGCATGAATATGCCTCAGTCCGATATGCCCCATGGCATCGGGCTTGCATTGTCATACTCTTTTTCCCAATAACCCCCCGAAACACCGTTGAGAGAAGAGACGCAGTGCAAGCTAGCCCTCACAAAGGGCGCTTGCACTGCTTTTATTTTATGGAAAGGACTGATTCTATGCCCACCCACCGAGGAACCCAGACCGTCGAGACCCCCCGGCTCATGCTCCGCCGGGCCACCGTAGACGACGCCCAAGCCATGTTTGACCACTGGGCCTCTGACCCCCAGGTGACCCGCTATCTCATGTGGCCGGCCCACACCAGCACAGACATCACCCGTCAGGTGCTCCAGAGTTGGGTGAATGGCTACCAGCAGGACAACTTCTACCAGTGGCTCATGGTACACAAGGACCTGGGTCAGCCCATCGGGAGCATCAGCGGCATGAATCCCAACGACCAGCTCTCCAGCGTAGAAGTGGCCTATTGCATCGGGCGACCCTGGTGGCACCAGGGCCTTACCACCGAGGCGCTGCAAGGGGTGTTGGGCTACCTGTTTGAAACCTGTGATTTCCACCGCATCACCGCCAAACATGACACCAACAATCCCCATTCCGGTGGTGTCATGAAAAAATGCGGCATGACCTGTGAGGGCACCTCCCGGGAATCGGACTACAACAGCCAGGGCATTTGCGACACCGTCCACTATGCCATCTTAAAACGCCAATGGAACCGCCCCAAGGACTTCACGGAGGGCCTTGTATACGAAAACGACACCCAACTGGTGCAAGACCTGTACCGCCGCTTGGATGAAAGCCGCCGCCTCACCCGCTCCCAGGCGGCCCGGGTGGAGTTTCTCACCACCGTGCGCTACATAGAGCGCTATCTCACTCCGGGGGCCAAGATTCTGGATATCGGAGCCGGGGCTGGAGAATATAGCCTGTATTTCGCCCGAAAGGGCTACCAGGTGTCCGCTCTGGAGCTGTCTGAGGCCAACATTGCCGCTTTCCGGGCCAAACTGACCCCTGATGACACCATTGACCTGGCGCAGGGCAACGCCCTGGACCTCAGCCGCTACCCGGACCATTCCTTTGACATTGTGCTTCTCTTCGGCCCCCTGTACCACTTGCACAGCCAGGCCGATAAACTGCGCTGCATCCAAGAGGCCAAACGGGTGTGCAAACCGGACGGGACGCTGTTTTTCGCCTTCATTGCCAACGACATGGTCATCCTCACCATGTTCCACGAGGAGCCGGACTACTTCGTCCACGGGGCCTACGACAAGGAGACCTTCCGCTGTGACGACTTCCCCTTTGTCTTCCACACGGTGGACGCCTGCCGGGAGCTGCTGCGGGAGGGCGGCGTGAAGGTGCTCCATGAGGTGGCCTCGGACGGGATCAGTGAGTTGCTCCAGGAGAAGATCAACGCCATGGACGAGGCGAGCTACGCCCAGTATCTCTGGTATCACTTCTACACCTGCGAGAAGCCGGAGCACCTGGGGGCTTCCAACCACCTGCTCTTTGTGGGTCAGGCATAACGGGCATGGAAACGGCCTACCGTTTATGTTATCATGCGAGAAAAATTGCATTTGCACAGACCATATTCGCCCCGGTGCCCATATGTGTGCCGGGGCGGACTGCGCCATAAATTTTTCTTTTTGGTTGCAACACTTTCCCCTCCCCATCCGTTATCCAAGCAGAAAGGGGGCGAACTTCATTGTGGGAAGATTTATACGAAGGGTATCAAACCGAATTGCTGGCCTACGGCACACGCATGACCGGCAGCAAGGAATTGGCGGAAGATTTGGTACAGGAGACCTTTATCAAAGCTCTGATCCACGCCAGTACAGTGACCGATTTATCGCCCAGTCAACAGCGGGCATGGCTCTATCGGACCTTCAAAAACCTATTCTTTGACCGCTGCCGTCGGGCCGTTCTGGAGCAGGAGTATCTGCACAGCGTCCAACTCCCCCTGTGGGAGCCATCCGGCATCCCCGAGGTGGAGACCGCCATGCTGCTCCAGAGCGTCGCCCCACAGGACCGAACCATCTTTCAGCTGCGCTATTTCGACGGCTACACCGCCCAGGAGATTTCCCAGATGTTGAACATCCCCCCGGGCACCGTCCGGTCCAAACTGTCCCGGTGTCGGAAGTACCTGAAACAACAACTACAACCATAGAGGAGGAATGGAACATGGCTAAGAACCTGATTGTCAACTGCGCCACCTGTGACGCCAGAACCATGCAGGAGGAGAACTACGCCCACTACGAGACCATTGTCATCAACAGCGCCGCCTTGCTCACCAGCCCCGAGGGAAAAGCGGTGATGAGCAAGCTGCCCGTTACCCTGAACTGTGCCAACGTGTTGGAGGTGGCAAGAGACGTGCATCTGCGGGCCATCAATGGCAAGCACGAGATTCACGACAGTGACGCCGTCTCTCCCGCTCCCTTTTACCTGGTGGTCAATGGGGTGCTCACCATCCACCCCCACACCCAGAAGCAGCTGGAGCACTGCGTGGGCATCACGGTCAACGGCACCCTCACCTGCCCGGAGAGCATGTATGCCACCCTGGCCGATGTCAGCGTCAACGGCGCTACCACCTGCTACCCCGACGGGGCCATCGTCCTCAAGCGCAACGCCGTCATCGACAAGGTGTTCGCCCTCCGGGCCAAGAACAGCCTGTACTGGTCTGCCCGGCGGATGATTATGGTGGACCCCCAGCTGGATGGCGCTGTCTTGCGCAGCAAGGGCGCCTCCTTCCGCTCCAAAGAGGTGATTGTGGCCCAGTCCAAGGCGGAGGAGCTGGTGGACCTGATTGACGAGCAGGCCCAGCTCATCCTGGTCCCTGACCACACCGCCGTGGTGCTGGATGATATCACCTTGGATACGTCCACCGTGGGGCGCTACGGCAAGAAGCTGTACGTCATTGGCGATGTGACCGTGCCCCAGCAGAACGCCGCCTTGGAGGGGCTGGAGTACCTGAACGTCCAGGGCGATATCAAAGTGCCCCAGGAGCACAAGGACCAGCTTCTCTCCGTTTTGACCGAGGTGTCCGGGGCCGTGAATGTGACCCAGCCCAGAGGGACCGTGGTGGAGGACAAGCCCTATGTGAAGATTACCAAGTGGATGTTGGAACAGCAGCCCAAGGGCATTCTGGTCAGCGACTGCGCCTTCGTCCACATCGCCGACGACATTCCCCGGGAGTGGATCACGGAGCGGCTGCACATTGAGGACTGCGCCGTGGTGCAGTGCTGCGAGGAGCTGGAGGACGCCGTGGCCATGGTCTGTGAAGAGTGTGCCCAAGTGGGACACGCTGACCGCGTGGACGGCGGCGGCATCGGCGACACCATCAAAGCCGCCCTGGGCGGTATCAAGGGGGCGCTGGACACCAAAGTCATCAACGCCACCCAGTACGTGCTGTAAGGCACACGCAACCAAATCCCCCTGGTGTGAACATCACACCAGGGGGATTTCTTCTGTCTGTTTGTCTTTTCCCGGGCGTCTGGGCCCGGCTGGGGTTTTATGCTCTGGACTTCTTGATGCCGATCATGTACAACACCGGCAGCAGCAGGGCAAACACCATCACAATCACGCCCGTGGAAACACCGGCAGCCACGCCGAGGCCCGCAGAGCCGCCCATTACGCCCACCAAGGTGGTGACCAACAGGATACTTAGCAGCCCGTTGATGACAGCCAGCACGATGAGGACAATGGCCAGGGTCTTGCACACATCCAGGTTGTCCTTATTCTGGACACCCAGAATGCCAGCGGCCAATTCCAGAGCGGCAGCAGCCAGGGCAAACACGGAGGTACCGATGCCGATGCCCCCATAGGCTGCGTTCTCTGTGAACTTACCCAGAGAGGAGAGCAAGCTCAGGGCACCAAAGATGATAAAAAGAATGCTGATGACTTTGAGAAGCGAGCTTTTTTGCATAACTTGTTCCCTCTTTCTCTACACCGAATCGGTGTTTTCTCTGGTGTCATTATACCGGCATTCCCACAAAAACACAACGGTATTGCCATAGAATTACGTTTTTCTTAAGAAACCGCCTCTTTCCCTTATCCGGTGCGCGAAATCGTTTCATGGCAAACAAAAAACCCCGGAACGTTTGTTCCGAGGTTTCTCGTGGAGCTGCTAGGCAGATTCGAACTGCCGACCTCATCCTTACCAAATATTTTTGGCGGTTTTTCGCCTCTGGCAGTCTTTCGCTGCCTTTCGTCTGTAACCGTTGGGGCCGTAGGCGTTCCCGGTTTCCCCGTTCACCTCCTTCTGCTGCCTTGCGTTCCCTTTTGTGTACGTTTTTTACTGGGCCGTCTGGGTTTTGTCTGGTTTTTTCCTCGCCCGCTCCGGCTGTGACCTCATATCTTTTCTTGCCCTCAGCCCTTGTACATCTTCACGAAAGAGCCGACCTCAGCCGCAGCACCCGCAACGGCACGCACACCCGCCATCTCGGTGTTGGTCTCGTTGTTCGTCCACATGACCAGGCTGGGAGCCGCTGCGTAGTTCAGGTGTACCCGCTGCCCGTTGCCGAAGTAAACCACGTTGGCGGGCACCTGGGCGTCCAGGCGAATACCATAGCCCAGCGGGGCCTGCTGCTCAATGGGCTTGGAGGGGTCAAGAATGGGCTTCTTGTTGCTGTCCACCATACCCAGCATCCAGGTGAAATAGGTGGAAGGTGCCATATACCACTTGGCCCCCTCGATGTAGTCAGCACCCAGCAGCCCCGCCAGCTTCACCAGTTCGGCAAAGGTGGGGTCGGTGTCTGCCACGTTCACGGCGGTGGTATCGTCCGAATAGGACAGGGCCGCCACGGCATCCAGGCACACCCCGTCCATCTTCTTGGTCATGGAACCCAGAAGGGTCTGCTGCACAATGGCCTCAAAGGAGGCAGCGGACACGCTCATACCCACCTGGGAATATCCGGTGTTATAGGCATACTCGGAGTGGGTAATGGTCAGCTTGCCAGGCACAAATCCGCCGTTGGTGATCTCCTGGTTTTCGGTGTGCTTCTCCACCACTTGCAGCCCTGCCACGGGAATGGTCAGGTTTCCAGCGTGGGCAATGTTGGTCACAGAGGCATCCATCAGGAACGCCCCGGGGGCCTTCTCCAGGACATAGCTGTCCAGGACAGTGCTGGGAATCACGTTGCTCATGGTGCTGGTGCTGCCCGCTGCCCGCTTCTCCATATAGTTGTCGTAAATGGTACGAATATTCATCTCTTCCACGTTGTTTTTCCTCCTTAAACATCCAAATTCTTCAAAAGTACGAATGACACGACCGCCGCCCGCTGACATTTCATCCATTATTTTTTGCTGCTTATTCCTGGCTTCTTTGAACTGATTTTCCAGGGCAGTGTACTGTTCAAACATCTCTTTTGCCGCCCGAACGTCACTTCCCTGGTCTGCGGCCCACTTTCTGCGCAATAGCAGCATTTCCCGGCGAATTGGCCCATAAGGGTACTCCGTTCTTGCAGGGCCGAAAGCGTGGCTTCTTTTTCTTTCCTCGGCCAGCTCCCATGTGGGGTAACTCTCCGGCTCTTCGTCCGGCTCCACATAGGCCCCCATGCGCCGCTCTACATCGGCCCAAATGGCCCGGCACTCAGCACGCCGGAACTCCACCCGCTCCGGCTCTGCCAGGGCCTCAAAGCGGCTGCGTGCGCTCACCTGGGTCTGCTCATAGGCGGGCCAGGTGACAAGGCTCACGTCAAACAGACGGGCAATGTGCTTCACGGTGCGGGTACGGGTGGTACTGTCCCAGCTGTCCCCCTCCGGGGCCACTGTAAAGGCAAACGACATCTTGTCAATCAGCCCGTTCTTGACCTCCTGGTAAAAGCTGCGGGCCTCGTCTGATAGGGTCATATCGGCATCCACCCGCAGCCCGTGTGCATCCACAGACAGCCGCAGGGAGCCGCCACGGGTGCGGGCCAGGGCGTGGCCCTGGTGGTCAAATCTAAGTACCACATCGGACATATCAGCCCCGTCCAGGGCGTGCCTGTCAATGACTTCCCCGTATTCCAGCCCGGTTTCCGGGTCTTTGTACAACACCGTCCGGCTGTCAAAGACTACGGCATACCCGTGTATCGTTCCGTCCTGGCCCGCTTCCCAGCTGCCAGAGCGATATTCTGCGTTTTTGTTCATCCAATCACCTACTTTTGGTTTTGGTGCGCTCTCAGACCCTCCCGGCCCGCTGCATCCTCCCGGATGAAGCGGGGACAGCGCACTTGTGATCTATGTAAAACGCCCGTGGGCGGTTTACGCTTTTGGTTTTCCTGTAACCGAGTGGGTTTTCCGGGTTGTGTCCAACTTGGACACAATTTCCCCCGGTTTTCTCCGGGAATGGGCCGCCCTGGGCGAACCACCCCCCCTCCCGTATCACGCCCGCTGCAATTTAAGTCCACCCCATCGGTCCTCCAGGCAGGGGGTAGCCCTGCCCAGCATGGGGGGGAGTGGCAAGTCGTAGACTTGCTGTGCGCATACGCACGCACGCAAGGCCCAGCTGCATCCTTCCCCGCAATATGCCTTTGAAACAGCGAAAAAACACCGTGTTTTTACGTCTCTACCGCTGGGTTTTGCCCCGAAACTGCCCCGGAAATGGCCCAGTTTCGGGCGGTTTTTACCAGCTTGACCCGTGGGAAACCGTGCCCATCCTTGCCCCGTGGCTCGATGTCTACAAGGCTCTCGTGCTTGCATTTGCGGCAATACAGGGTCAGAGCCTTGGCCTGGGTCTCCCCGTTCAGCTTCAGCAGCCTACCCTTCCGGCACACCGGGCACATCACCCACACAATCCCCGCCACGGCGTGACAGGTTAACTCTTCCGGCAATCTGTTCATGGCTTGTCCTCCTGGTTGTATTTCCCTCGCACGCCCGCACGGGCGAAGCGTTCGCCTCTGCTACCAGTGTACCCGGTGCGGGTGGTGCTTTCAATGGGCCGGGGCCTCTTTCTACATCCCCTGCCCTAAAGATATATACTGCTTCAAGTCAGATATAGAGGCCCCGGCTTGTCCTCTATGCCCGCCCTCTGGCTGCGGACTTGCTGCCGTCTCCAGGGCGGCATCCGGTACTTTATGTAGCTATAACTGCCGTACTCGGTCATACGCTCTTCCCGCTCCAGCACGGTGCAGTCCGTGGGAGCAGCCAGGGCCGTATCGTCTGGCACAAAGCACGTTTCCACTATGGGCTTCTCCAGGTTGCGGCTTCGTGTCCACATCTGGGCACCCACCGGGCGGCCCTCCACGCTCTCCTTGGTCATGTATCGGGCCAGTTCCTCATAATCTCTGGCCCCCACATATTCCAGGTCTACCATGTCCCCATAGGGCCACAGGCTTCGAATGGTCTCAATGTCCCGCTCCGTGGCGTTGATCACCAGGTGGTGGTGCAGCCGCCCCTCCCCGTGCTTGCCCTCGGTGGTATACACATACTTCAATTCCTGGCCCCTGGGCTTGCGATAGGCCCGCAGCTGCTTGATGAACTTGCGCACGTTTTTGACTGCATCAGCCCGTTTTGCTGGAAGGTCTGCATCCCGGTATGTCAGGGTCACAAAGAGGTCTTGCCCCTCGAAGTTTGCCGCCAGCAGCATTTCCAGCCGCCCCCGGGCGGTCTTGTCATTCATGGCCTTTTGGGCTGCGCTGGTCATGCGGGACTTTTCAGCCCTGGCCCGCTCCCCGTCTCTCGGCTCCGGGGCCGTGTATAGAATTGTCTTGACGATACTGCCCGCAATGATGGTCTTTTTCCGCTTTGCCATTCTTCCCTTCCCTTTCTGGTCTCACCAGGCCCCGGGAATGCCACGTGTGCTTTCCAAACTCCCGCACATGTCCTTGTTTCAGAGCCTCCCACATCATCAGCCTTGCCAGGGCCTCCAGGCCCTCCCTGGGCACGGTCTCCACCTTTGGGTCTCCATACCCCCAATACCCCGCAATAAAGGCCGCAGAGGTCACAGGCAGGGCAGTAACGACCCGGTGTATTGGGTACCTGTCCCCCTTCTCATTCCAGCCCATAGCGCATATATGTGGGAATGCCCCACCCAGCCTGACATTTGCCCGCCTTCTCCACGCTACAAACTGGTCTTTTGCCCGCAGCTTTCCAGGGGCCGGATACTCCCGCCAGTAGTCCAGGGTAATCACACAGGCCCCCTCTGGGAAGTTGGCTTCCAGCAGCCCCACAAGGGTCTTGTAGGACAGATTTATGTTATAGCGTTGCCACTCCTCTTTCGTTCTCGGCATATATGCCCCTCCTTGTGACAGAGCGCAGGGCCAGGGGACACACCCCCACCCTGCGCTCTATTCCGTGTTGTCGTTAGCCCGCTGCCTGGGTCTGCTTGGGCTTGTCCTCCATCCAGTTCACATCCAAGACGGGGATATACCCGCCGCCCTTGGTACGCAGCACACCCTTGACGGGAATCAGTACGCCCCCCAATTCCTTGTAGGGCTTGCCGTCCTTCACAACCACGCCGGGCACATCTTCCACCAGGACACACGCCTGGGCTTCCTGGGTGTTAACAACTCGTTTTTCCATTTGACATTCTCCTTCTGCCCCGGTAAAATAGGGGCGTGAAATCTACTTTTCAACAGGTGGGTTTCTTATCCGCCGCTCTGGTGTTGCAGCACCGGGGCGGTTTTCTTTTGCCCTTCCGGGCGTGATTGGGTATCTCCCAGTGTGCCAGCTTGCCCAGCAGCCACGCCAGGGCAAGGCCCCCGCACAACAGCCACCAGCCACCAGGCAGGGCCGCTATTCCCTCGGCACACACCGCCAGGCCCAGTATCAGGGCCAGGGCGGTACACTCACACGCCGCCCTCATGCTCTGGCCCTCCGCTTCGCTGCGTCCCGGATGTCCGTTACCTTGCTGCTCTGGGTGGGCGGCTCCTGGGCCTCCGTGGCCCCCAGGGAGCGCAGCAGGGCGGGGACATTGATGTAATACGTCCCGCCGCTCTTGACATGGGGGATAGAGCCATCCCAGCAGCCCCGGCGCAGGAAGTACATGGACAGGCCCGTGGACTTGCTGGCCTCCGGGATTTTCTGAAAGGGTACTTGCTTCTCTTTTGCCATATTGCATCCTCCTTTTGTGTCCAAGTTGGACACATTTTCACCTTACTTCAATGCCTTTTTCCCTTCTGTCTCTATCAATGCCCAGCAGAAGGGAATAGAAATCTCCCACATACAGGGCCACCCTGCGGCCCACCTTCACGGCACAGCCGGTGCGCTTCATCATGATCAGGGCCGTGTTATCGCAGCAGCCCAGGGCCTCCGCTACGTCCTCCTTGTAGACCACGGCCCGCCCGTTGTAGGTTTCCACTTTCTTTTCCATAGGCTACTCCTTTCTTGTAGCAACAATTAGCAATAATTTTGCTTGCTTACTACTTTCCTTGTTGACATCATTGTATTACTAGTAATATTGCTTGTCAAGCATTATTTTTGCTTTTATGCAATTATGTTGCTTTCTATCAATATTGTTGCTATAATGCATTTGGAGGTGTGCTGTTCTATGGATACCAATTCCCTTTCTTCTAACATCCGCTCTGCTCGACAGCGTGCAAACCTTTCCCAGGCAGAGTTGGCAAAACTGCTTTCTAAATCACAAACTACGGTAGCTGCATGGGAAACTGGTCGTTCTCAGCCTGATGCATCCACTATCATCCGTTTGTGTGAGATTTTGAACATCAGTTCAGACCAGCTTCTTGGCCTGTCTGCCCCCGGATATGAGAATGTTTCTGCTTCACAGCATGAAATATTGCGTGCTCTCAAATGGTTACTCGTTTTCTCTGATATGGGCCTTATCGTTCCGAACATTCAATCAGATGAAAACTCAGAGTGGCTTCAAGAAGCAGAGTTAAAAGAACCATTAAACAAACTAATTTTGATTCATTATCAGATGAAAGAACTCAAACAGTTGGCTACTTCTGACCCCGAAAGTTTTTCTGATGATTTCGGTGATACTATCGATGAAGCACACAGAAGAGTGCTGTCGAACATTTCTCAAACGATTGCAAAGATGTATAAATCACAAAGATAAAAAACCGCCCCGGTGCTACCAACACCGGGACGGTTGACGCAAAACAGCCGATACGCTAATATAGGCCCTGTTTGCCCTTGTATTATACCATACAGGGCCGGGAAAGGAAATGATTTTATGCCATCCACCCGGAAAATGACCAACAAAGCCGGACAGACCTTCTATGAGATACGAGTGAGCCGGGGCCGGGGTACCGCCCCCCTCTCCACCCGCTGGTACCCCCCAGAGGGGTGGAGCCAGCGGGCCATTGACCGGGAACTTGCCAAAGTAGCCGCTGAATATGAGCGGCAATGCAAGGCCGGGGAAGTGATCAGCCGGGCAGAGAAAAAAGAGCGGGCACTCTTGGAGAAACAGGAGGCCGCAAAAATCCAGACCTTGCAGCAATATGGGGAACGGGTGTTTATGCCCGCCAAATCCATTTCCATCTCAGAGAACAGCCGCAGCAGCTTCCAAGGCTTTCTTGACCACTGGATATATCCCGCCCTGGGTGAATTGAAGTTGCCGGACATCACCGCCGCCAACATCACCGCCCTGCTGCTCTCCATGCAGTCCCAGGGCAAGGCCCACGCCACAGTGATCAAGTGCTATACCGTCCTGAACAGCCTGTTCAAAATGGCCTATCTGTCCGACACCATCCCCAAGAACCCCATGGACAAGGTAGAACGCCCCAAACCTCGCAAGGATGAAGCACGCAAGGACGATGTGGAGGCGTACACCGTGGAGGAGGTGCGGCACATCCTGGCCAGCCTGGACAAGGAGCCGCTGAAATGGCGTGCCCTGGTGCGGCTGCTCATTGACACGGGCATCCGGCGGGGGGAGTGCTGCGGCCTGAAATGGGATTGCCTGAACTTCAAGGACAACACCATCACCATCCAATGGAACCTCTGTTATACCCCCGCAAAGGGCGTGTACCTGGACACCCCCAAGAATGGGCGGGCACGCACCATTGACGTTGAACCGGACATTATGGCCCTGCTGCGCTCCCTCCGGCTGGAACAGGCCAGCCACGCCATCAGTGCCTTTGTATTCACCCAGGACAACAGCCCCGAACCCATGCACCCCCAAAGCCCCACCCGCTACCTGAAAGGATTTTCAAAGCGTTACGGGGTGCCAGACCTCCACCCCCACAAGCTGCGGCACACCTTCGCCAGCATTGCCATCACCAGCGGGGCCGACATTGCCAGCGTGTCGGAGAAGCTGGGCCACAGTGACAAGGCGGTTACGCTGCGGATGTACACCCACGCCGACCAAGAGAGCATCAAGCGGGCCAGTCAGATTTTCCGGGACGCACTCAAAACAGATATGAAAAAAGCCGGGCAGGGTTGACCTGTCCGGCTTGGTTTTTTGGCCCCGTCTGGGTTTTTGTCTGGTTTTTTCTGGCGGCTGCTGAACTTCCAGAAATAAGAAAAACCCTAGAACCGTTGCGGCTCTAGGGTTTCGCTTGGAGCTGCTAGGCAGATTCGAACTGCCGACCTCATCCTTACCAAGCGAAAAGAAAACTTTTTTCTAATCATTTCGCCTTCTTTCCCGCAGTTTCTGCTCCAGTCTGATTGCTTTCCGTCACTTTCCAGCCATGGGGTGTCCATATATTCCACGCCGGTCTGTGGCTGGGTGTGTGGTCAAGCCATATCAACTCAAAGAATCATACGCACCCTCTGCTTTACGTTTTGCTGCTCATAACGGAATTGAATTTTAGTACACTGATATCAAAGAAAGCTAGACTCCATATGTGTAGCAACTACATCGCATCGCTCCTCTTTTAGGTGCTGAACTTCTCCGCTTTTAATATTCCGTCTTCCACAAGCCAATCCATACGCAACTTTGGAAGGTCACCATGTGCTTTAATGTATTCATTTCCTACTCCATACGCAGCATGAGGATTATCTTCAAATGCTTTTGGGGAGATGCGGTGAAAAAACTCATCATACACATAATAACTGTAATAGGTTTCAGCTCCAAAACCGTCCTCATCGGGTGGTTCATAGCCGGTCTCCATTCCTAAAACGATTACCCGTTCCTTGGACAGTCCTGCCAACATATATGTTTCGTCCATACTGGGCAAATTATCGAACCCGATTTCGCTTAAGGACACAGCATGATATCTTCCGTTAAACCACGACGTTCTCTTCCCCGGAATGAAATTCTCAATGGGAAGAAATGTGTTGGAAGCCCGCTGCGGATTACAACGAAGAAGTTCTCTCGCCTCCTCGTTTCCGTACAAAACTGCCCGTACAAGCCACATATTTGCAAACTCTGTATCACAACATTTTGACATTTCGAGCATGGCCTGGCTATCACCGCTTCGGCAACGTTCCAGCAATGTTGCCCTGTCCCATTCTGTTCTCATCGTCTCCCCCTCTATCTTTCGAACCACTTGTTTGCTCCCAGAACCATGCATATTACTATACCTTTTCCCTGCTACATCCATGTTGTCAACTTTTTTACCTGCTTCTTCTTTCATATTTATGACCATAGATAAACGAGCTTATAACTGAGCACATAATTACAGAAATACGATGTGTTTTCGCTGCACTGATCATCTTGTATCCATCCACCTCTTCTTTCATCATGAACGGCGACCACATTAACGTTGCCCCCCGTCTTATGGATACCCACGACATAATCGTATGTCCACAAACGCACAGGCATCTCGCCACTCTAATTCGTAAAATATTCTCTATCCTGGTCCATTGCCCTACATTTTCAAAATTTCCTTTACCGGCCCGTAACATACCACCTGGTCACTGAAGGCATCGTAGCATATGAAACTACGCAGCGCCTTGTTGAATCCATAAAACATTCCGGTCGTTCCCGCTGGCAGCGGCTGAACGTAGCGTGAGAACTGCATAGATTCCCCTATCGCCGCCATCAGTCCCTGTGAAAATGCTGGCAGAGCCAGCGCCCGTGCAGACAGTTGAGACAGCGGGTCTGTCAAGTGCAGCCGCACTCCAGGCTGCCATACCCGCAAGTCCGGCCGCACATGGGTGCGTGGAGGGGAGAACGCCAACATTTCCTGCCGCAGCATCTCACAATGCCCCACTCCCACCGCAGTATCGCACACGGCAACAATCCGCCCCGAGGGCAGCTTTGCCCGTATTAAAATTTCATCATTTTCTAGTTCCAGCTCTGCAACATCGGCATCACTCATGAAGATGGCAAAGGGAATTTCCCCCATACCCGGTGGAATACAGTATCCGTTGTCCTCCTCCAGCTCCGCCATGGGACGCCCCCTCAGCCAGCAATGTCGAAATTCTGTCCGCCGCCATAACTGGTGTAAATGGGAAAGCATCCGGAACCGGTCTCCGCCACAGTCCTCCAGCAAAATTATTTGCACATCACTCATACTTCTCTCATCCTTTCTCACAGCGTAATTCGGCACCCCTTTTCTGCGCCAATTCCGCGGCGATAGTTGCTGAAACTGCGCTTCGAAGCACGTTCCAACACTACAATCTGTTGAATCCCACCCGCCAGTTCCGGCATTCGGCATTCGGCCATACGCTCCCGCAAAATTTCCACTGTGGTATGTGGTGCCTTGCAAGCGTCTTTTACCCGGTATTCAATTTCAAGTTGCCGCGTTTCCGAATCGTAGCGCACCTGCCCCCGGTCTACATTACTTTCCCCGATGTAAAACTGTTTGCTAATATTCCAGCTGATACGATTCTGCTCCGGATTGGTAAATAGTCGGCTTTCAACTCGATCTGCTACAGCACCGGAGGCCGGTTTTGTAAAGTGAACATCCACTGCACTGAGTTCCGATTTTATCACGTCAAATCGCTTATTACCTGCAATTTTTTGCTCCCGCTCCGCCCAATCAGGCTCATTTAGCTCAATCACTTTCCCTGAATGGGTGGTGGGAAAATGCCGGGCCGGGCGCTGAGCATCGGCCAACCTCAGTATGGCCGTTTCGTATTGCAGGCGGGTATACGCCTGTGAATTGGTGATTATAAAATTGCCCTTCTCATCCAACTTCCCCAGGAAAGACGGGTCAAAATTCAAACCTTTGTCTTGGGCCATTTTTGTTAGGCATTGTACAGCAACCTCAAACTCCTTGCGTACAAAGGCCTCCTTGTCCGTCACCTCCCAAGTGGGGCGCTGCTTTAAATCCAACACCGGTCGTCCTTGCGCATCTGTGACTTGTCGTGCAAACGCTTGGGGATTTACCGAGATACCGGTTGCCTGGCAGCGCTGCATAAAATCCGTCATATACCGGCTATATGTCTCCGCTGTGTCTCCCACCTTTACCCCGGAATTGCTCTTGCTGTGTAGATAGGCAAGCGCTGCCACCTCATTGGGATTGACCCCCTGTTGTTGCAGCACACCCACATCCTCCAACACATGTAGAGCCGATTGGGCCGGATGATTGCTGCGAATTACTTCGCCAAACTCCTTGATTTTCGCTCCGCCGAGAGTCAGTTCCTGCTTGGCTTCATAAGCAGCACACTGCCGGCTATAGTCTTCCACACTTTTCAGCCCTCCGTCCATACCAGTATCGTGGTACAGTGCCGCCACCAACAGAACCTCCAAGTTGATGTCCGCCTCACTTCCCAGCTCTATGCCCCGGCTCTGGGCAAATTGCCGGAATGCCTCGGCATATTCCAGAACATTGGTGGCCACTTCCTTGATATGTTCAGGTCCATGGTCCGTATATTTATCCAAAACAGGGTCCCTTTTGCTAATCTCCTGGGACAACTCATACCGAGGTGCGGTGAGTTCATTTATCTGCTCGACCATGCGCTGTATTTCCATCTGCCGAGAGACCTCTTTCCCAAATGCCTGCTGGATTGCAAGCTCCAGTTCTTCCTGGCTTTGTTGCTTCTGCCGTGCATACTGCTCTGCACGAGGAATTTCACGCAAAGCCTTCCCCGTGCTGCCCAGTTCCCCACGGGAGTGGTCCTCTCCGCTTCCTCCACCAGGCCCTCTGCCAGACGCTTCCTTGGTCTCTGACCGGATTCCCTCTTGAGTCTGCTCTTGGGCCTTCTCCTGGATGCCCTCTTTGGCCTCTTCTTCGGTCTCTTCTTCAGTTTCTTCCTGGGCCCCCTCTTCGGTTTCTTCCTGAGTCTCCTCTTCGGTCTCTTCCTGGGCCCCCTCTTCGGTCTCTTCCTGGGCCCCCTCTTCGGTCTCTTCCTGGGTCCCCTCTTCGGTCTCTTCCTGGGCCCCCTCTTCGGTCTCTTCCTGAGTCCCCTCTTCGGTCTCTTCCTGGGTCCCCTCTTGGGTCTCTTCCTGGGTCCCCTCTTGGGTTTCTTCCTGGGTGCCCTCTTCGGTTTCTTCCTGGGTGCCCTCTACGATCTCTTCCTGAGTCTCCTCTTTGGTTTCCTCCTGGATCATTCCCTGGACATCTTCACATATAAATGCCTCAACACTATCCCAATCCTCGCTCAATCCTTCAGACCCTTTGCCTTCTAGATTGCTCGCTCCACCATTCTCCAGCACTTCTCCAAATCCTTCCACGCTGTCGAAACTCAGGCTTCCATCCAGATCATCCGTGCCCTCTCCAGATGCACCGACTTCCCCTCCAGAAGAAACCTCTCCTGATCCCAAATCGCCGCCAATATCTCCACCACTTAAATCAGCCATTCCGCATCCTCCTTTTCTCCGTCTTCTACCTCAAATACGCTTGCGACCACCACAGCTGATATTTCACCACCAGGGCATATCTGGCATCCCGTTCCATGGGCAACCGTTCTATGAGCTTAGCCGCCAGACAAAACTGCTGCTGCGGCTGCAGTTTCGTCCCCCAATGTACTTCTACCGTTTTCAAAAGTCGCTGTAAATACCCTAAGGTCAGCACTCTTGGCAACGGCACATTCTGTTCCTGTGCCTGCTCCACAGCCTTACGGACAAAGACATCTACCGGGTGCTGCTCCAGCACCCGATCCATTTCCGTTCTTGTCTGCTCCCGGCAGGAATGGAAATGCTGGCAAAATCTGCATAGATCATATTGAGTATAAGTTTCATAAGCCACTGCCAAGTCACAGCATACATTTTGCCTCACCCGCTCCAGAATCTGCTGGCGGTCTAGTTTGCTCTGCTCGATAACCAAGGGCATCGTTACCAATTTGGGTCTATTATCTCCCTCGGCAAATACCGCTGCACATCCTCTGCGTAAACTGCTCAGATATTCCATCTGTGCATCATTCATATTCATAGCCGCCCCTACCGCCCGTCGGTCCTCCTCCATGACTGTGCGGTGAATTACCTTGAGATTCGTGTTTTTCAACACGTCCGGTGCTAATTTGGTAGGTACCTGGTCACAAATCATTAGCCCCTGCCCATAAGAACGGATCTCAGCAAGCATATTGCAAAAAAACTCTACCGATTTTGCCCTGGAAGGGTTCCCCTCCCCCGGCTCCACTCGTTTCAGCAGGCGGTGGGCTTCCTCCACCACCAATAAGTGCTGAAAGTCCTTGCTGCTGGCCGGTACGCCTGCTCTGTCATCCGTTCGTCGCTCCAAGGACTGCCCCTTGCGGAACTCGTATAACTGCACCAGGAGTACACCAATCACAAAGGCCTTAGTATCATCATCGGCCAGATCCTCCAACTCTAGCACCACAGGTCTGTCCAGTAGTTTTCCAATGGGCAGACTGGACGGTGTGTCCAGCATCAGCCCTTTGCCGCCAATGCGCAAAGAGTTAATCCGCGCCTTGAGGGCAGCCTTCACATTGTTCTGAACCTCTACATGGTAACCCAGCCGGTTAGTCACCACCTCCACTTTATAGTATAAATCTGTCAGTGTAGGCCAATCGGTCCGACCGTAGCAATTAACCCCGCTGGTCACATCCCATCCACGGTCTTGGTATACCTCATACACAGAGCTTTCCAGCACATATGGCATGGGAGGCACCATCTCAAAGGCAGCATTGAAGGTGGATAACAGGTAGTCGATATGGGTCTGTAGTCCCACTCCAGGTGCCTTTTCAAACGGATTAATGCGATAGGGCACCCCGTTATCGTCCCCCATGGTAAATACACACAGCCCCGAGAAGGCCCCTGCGTCCGTAGCATCCAAATTCATTAACTCGTGATACTCTCTCTTGGCCGATTCAATCACTAAAAATGGTTTGTGATGCTGGGTCCAGAGAGTGCGTAGTATCGATTTGCTGGTATTGCTCTTTCCTCCGCCAGTAATTCCAATGACCAGCAAATGTCTGGTAAAGTCATTTAGTTCCAGCAGATATGGAATGTCCTGGAATCCCATACGACTTCGTCCCGCCTGGGTAATCTGTCCCAGCTCCACCCAGGTGGCGTCCTCCTTTCCTCCACGCCAGCAGCTGTCAAACTCCACATAGTCATCTACATAGTAACCCGGATATTCGTGCTGAGGCAAGCGACACAGCAGACTCAACTGCTGCCCGCTGAGGGTTGTCTGAAACTGGTGGTCATTCATAAAGAACTCCTGTTTTTCCTGGGGAATGGATACCGAAACAGGACTTTGCATTTCTTCTAAAACAAAATCGTCCATAAAAGCACATTCTGGGTAGATATATTTGTGAATATTTTGCATATTCAGACAAATAATTGGCTGACAAACCATTTCACTGGCCCCGTTGTAGCTGCCCTTCAGGATACCTTGCAGCCGCAGCGCCGCCACAGGGCGGTTTGCAGCATAATAGCAAACCGTTTCCCACAGCCCATCGGCTACAGCCTGGCGTAGCATGTCCCCCATTTTCTGCAGATTTCCCATGTAGTCCTGCACTTCGTAGTCCTCCTGGGAGAACCGGTTTTGCTGCTCCCCCTCCCGTTCAATGCGCTGATACAGGCTCAGGGTCCGCATTTGCTCCATCACTCGACGCAGAGCTCCGCTGGCCACCATGTTGGGCAACCGCTGAGCTATGACGAGAAAAGAAAACTCCTCCCCTGCCATTCCCCGACAAATATTATCCACTGGCAGCGGCATGGGCTGGTTGGTATGATCCCAGACCATCTCGCTGGGATTGCCCAACATGACACCACCCATTCGGCAAGGGGGCTGAATCTCACTCACTGCCAACGGCTCCTCGATCTGCACACCCGGCAAAAATCCCTGCAACGCCCCCATTAAGGTTCCGCAATCTCCCTGGGATGCCCCCAGATAAATCCGTACCCCAGCGGCATCCCCACATAGCAAAAATGCCATGAGGCTGTCCTGTGACACCATGGCAGCTGGCAGCTGTTGAAACAATCGAAGATATGCCTGAGGCGGCCGATTCTCCCAAAAACGAGTCACCCCCTGCACCCGCATAAAGCGCAACTGGGGCAGGCTGCGGCGACCGTCCTCCCTACTGGAGTAGGCCGTTTTCCCTTCCCATTCCGTTTGAAAGCGACGACACAACGCCGCATTTTGCTGGTAAAACGATCGTTGGTCCTTGTAATCTCCTCTTATTCCCATGCCACTCACCCTCTTTGCATCAATATTTCTGACCTTATACTTAAAATGCGTCGGCGCAACCCTGTTTCTCAGGGTGCGCCGCCGCATTTTTTCATTATCCCAGTAAAAAGCGGAATTCAATCGTGCCACCGCTGGGCAAAAGCAGGCTGACCTTTCCAGAGTCCTCAAAGGAGAAACTGTCAAACTGGTCATCGCCACTCATACCGGTGTCGATTTTCAACCTGCTATATACCGGCTGTTTTTCGTCACCAAAGCTCATCTCCCCGCTGAGCACCACATACTGCTGCCGATCAGGTGCCATCTCTCCACTGACCAACAATCCGTCAAGCTCTTCTGGAATCTCCTCAGCTTCGTGGAGATCCCGCAGCATTTTCCCCAGGCTCACCGCAGGTGCTCGCTTAGAATAATAGCTTCCAGGTGCAACATATTTTTCCCAGGTGTACATACCAGGTTGGCGATAATAGGTAACTTGGAGAGTCCCTCGCAGCTGGATATTCGCTCCTTTCCCAGATTGACGGCCCCGTAGTTTCAGTAACACAATGACTACAATAACTACAACCACCGCCACAACAATTATCAAGATCCACCACGGGAACCCCTTCTCTGGCGCATTGGAAACTGCGCTGTCCACTCCGGCACTACTTTGCTCGACGACCACCTTTACGGGATCACTAGTGCGCATAAAGGTCTTTCCACTTACCGTTACTGTAAGTTCATATTCGCCGTCATTGTCCGGAGCGGTCAGGTTCCCTTGGAACCCTGCGCTACCGGCCGTAAGCTGAACTGACTGACCGTTGAACTCTGCCACCGCCTGGAGCCGATCAAAAGCCAAATCGGTGTACTCTTCACTGCCCCGCATCAGCGTAGCCTGCACGGAAAAGCCATCGCCTGGAGAGAGTTCTGACGCAGACGGGGTGACCTGGACAAAGATCTCATTGTTCAGCGTAATTTGTCCCAGCACCGTTTGAGTATGCCCCTGGGAACTGCGCATATACAATGTATAGTTTCCACCTGTCGGCTCCAGCATTTTAATGACCGTATGTAAGCCATCTCCACCAGATGTTTTAAAAACGGCAATTCCATTTTCCTCATTGAGCGGAATCTCCTTGCCGTCAGGACCTTCCAACCGCAGCGTTAGGTCAGATGAGTGCCGCAGCTCCACGTTGCATTCAAAAATTCCGTCACTGAGCGCAAACGCCCAAGATTCCTCCTTTTCGCCCACCTCTTTCTCTGTGCTGTCATCATTGATGTAGCCGTACAGATTGTCCGAGATTTCATTGAGAATATCTTTAACTTGGTCGCCCGACTCCGCAAAATAAGCCTGGCCTCCGGTGTGTTCAGAAATACCACTGAGATATTGGGAAATGCTGCCCGAGCTGTTGATCCCAATAATGTAGACAGGAATGTCTGCCGCCAGCACCTCCAAAAGAGCCTCGTCACTGGCCTGCCGATCGGCATCCGTGGCAAAATCATTCTCACCATCTGACACCGCAATGACCACCTGGGGGTTATCCCGCTCGTCCAGCTGCTGTAGCTGGTCTACAGCGTATTTCAGCGCACTGGGCAGGTCTGTATAGTGGCCATTTTGGGTCAAACCATTTTGGGCATACCCAATGAGCTGGTCGATATCCGCTTTGCTGTTGACCTCCAGCATTGGCTGTTGAGTGAGAATTTTTGCAGCATAGGTAGCCATTCCCACCCGGCTGCCCACCGTGGGAATACTGCTGGCAAACTGCAACAACGCCGATGATGCAATGTGGTTGGGATCGTTGCTTTGCATGGATACGGTGTCATCCACCACCAGCATAACATCCAGTGCCACTGTCTTGGTCTCCTCCGCCAGCGCGGGCAATTGGCAGCCCAGCAGCACTACCACCGCCAGCAAACCGCCTATGATTTTTTTCCATCTGCTCATGTTTTTCTCTCCTCATGTATCTAGCTTGATATGCCGTCTGCCTGTACTGGCTCAAAGCCCTTGTACGGACATCATATACCGCCTCAAACCTGGCTGATTGCTACACCACTGCAAATACCATAATTAACAAAGTCACTCCTGCCGCAAAGTACCAAAACGGCTTGCGGATACCTTTCTCGGACAACGGCAAAAGAAAACGCTTGCGTTTCTCCCAGTTCGGGCAAATATGGGGGGGGGCCGCCTGAACTAGTTGCCGTATTCCATTCTCCCCTATATATGCCGATGAGGGATCTTTTTTCCCCAGACAGGCACCTTCTGTTTTCCGTAGCTCACATGCAGCGGCGTACAGCCGTTCTACCACTTGATCCAGTCCCCCTGCTTGGATTTTTTGCTTCATTCGATCCAGAAATTTGATTCGAGCCGTATTTTCCCGCTTGATCTCCTTAAACCATAACAAGCTTGCCACAAGACTGTAGTAGAATCGTTTGCATTTTACGAAAAAAAGTACCACCGCCCCCAATGCTCCCACGGGGATTGCTATAAAAGCTCCTTCAAGCAAATCATAGGCATCGGATATTCCATCTGGCATATATCCCCCCGTAAGGATGGGGAGCAGTAAAGCTACCAACAACAGGACAGCGCCAACCACACCCAGAGTAAAACACGCAATGCATAAAATGGTCCAAGCCCCCATATGGTTCTTTTTATACCATACTCTCTCTTCCATTGCGTCTTCCTGCAATTGTTTTGCCGCATAGGCTATTCTATTCTTGTCTCTTTCCAGCCGAAACTTCAGTTTTTTCTCAAACACCTTGCCATTGGCCCAGCTCTCCTCCGGTCCGCCATATGCCCGAATGGTGCGGCCAGTAATTTCGCACTTTGGTTCCCCTTCCAGAAACGCCCTCTGCCGCCTGCGTATCATGAGTATGAATTGACGCTCCATCTCTCGTCGAAACAATGGATACACAATATCCACCAGCACGTCGTCGGAAAACATACTTTTGAAGCGTTCCTGTAATTTTTCAGCCTCATCGGCGTTCTGGGTGCCATACATCCAGCTTCGAATCTGCCGGCGTAACAGTTGGGCTTCCGGGGTATGGAAGTCAAACCATTCCAGATGCTTTGCCACCCACATCACATAGTTGCTCGCTGTCGTCATCCTTCTCTCCCTCACTTCGCCCAGTTCAGCGGATTCCCCGTATCATGTAGCCAATTCCCAGTACCATCAGCACCAGTATCAGCACCAGGAAGCCCAAACTCGGCACCATCAAACATAGTCCCACCAGGGCCACGATGCCCAGTCCCTTCATGATGCTGTGCCTGGACCGCCGGAGACTGTACGTCAGCCAAAGCAGCCCCGCTGCAACTGCCAGTGTCCCCAACAATAGCACGCCCCAGTCAATGCTGGACACCCAACTGCGTACCCCGTGGAAAACCGGAATCGCATTCAAACCGACGGCTACCAGCGTCATCACTAGCAACAGAGTGAACACCCGCACGATGTTTCCAGGAATGCCTCTGTTAAATCGGATTCGAGTCCCGTTGGTCCGATTGAGGATGGTCTCGGCGTACACGCTGCCATCCGGTCCCTTTTTCCCGTGAACCTCCATGGCCTGTCCTCGGCCAATCAAGCCCGTATTGCTGTCACCGAAGAACGTAACCGCCACACTGCGTTGGACTCCAAAATTCATGCTGTCTACCGTATCCTGGGTAGCCAGATTAAACACGTTTCGGGTGGCTGCCGACACTCCAAAGCAAAGTGGCACCCCGTAGATGAGGCTGCTAATCCAGCTGCTCAAAAATCCGTTCCGTGCATTTGGACTGCTCTGTAGATCTTGCGCAATGCCCAGATAGACATTCGGCGTTTCCTTCTGTACCTGCTGCACCCCTTCACTTGTCTCTCTTCCCACCTTTCGGTGTCCCGGTTGAGGCAGCGGAGAGAACGTATCCGGGCGGAGATTCTCTTCCCAATCAGACCCTCTGGCAGGCGTAGGCTGTGCCCAATCGTCCTGCTGTGTTCCATCATCCCAGGGATTGTTCTCCCATCCATTGAATCCGTTCATTGCATTGCTCACCCTTTCCCTGGTCCATCCTCTGGCTAGCTAGGGTTGGACTGTTTTTCTCCTTTGGCTGGGGCAACGTCGGTCTTGCCTCTGACTGTTGTCTGCTGACTCAGAACACCATTGGGCACCACCTCAGCCACAATATCCCGCACCCAATCCTCCGGCTGGTACCACCGATCCAGCGGGACCGTGCGGTCCACGTCACACACAAACTGTCCGGTACGGGCATAGTAGCCAGATTCTTTCTCGTCCTCTGGTAATACGTCTCTTCGAACCAGCACAGCCTGCTTCCGTGCTTTCTTGATTTGCCGTTCCTCGCTCCAGTTGCACAACGGCTCTTTCAACTGGATCTTTCTGGCTAGACGGGATAGATGCAGCTTTGGATATACCTCTTCTACCATCAGCTTTTCCATCCATCTGGCTCCTGCAATACACCGATTCTTTAGGCACTTCGTGAGCACCTTGATCTGCACATATAATACCAGCAATACCAACACAAAAGCTGCAACCATTGTCCAAGGGCTCACGTCTCTGCCTCCTTTTGTCTTACCTGGCCCCACATCTCTAAAAGCTGCTTTCCCTGCTCATCGGTACCGCCCTTCACCAGATCCATGAAGTCACCATAGGGTATCTCTTCCCTACTATACAGGCAAATATCCGCCCAATACTGCGCAGGTAAATGAGCTCGAACCGTGTGCTGTAAGGGCCGGTCCAGCATACCTTTCTTCTTCATCTGCTGCCATTGCCTCAGGGGAAATACACCTTGCTTGCTCCAAGCGCCGCCAAGTCCGCTGGCTGTCCAAATCGCCTGTATCATGATGCGCTCCGTCTTAGTAAACGAGTGCTGGCACCACTTGGTGTCGATTATATGTCTGCAAACTTCTGCGGGGACCATGCCCACGGCAAAACTTTCCACCCGCAAGGCGCAGATTCGCACCAGCGCCTGAGCCGTATACCGTCCCATCGGTAGACAACTGGCCTTCACCCAGTTATTCAACCACCGCAGCAACGTCCCATCATTGGCTACATCCTCCAGATCCTGTGGGTAGAGAAAGCGGCACACCTCCTCCATGTCTACCCGAATTCCCTCTTCAGGTTGTATGAACAATAGACAGCGGGCCATCAATGCCGACAGACGCCGGTTGTGATATATGGATGCCAATTGCCTGGCCTGTAGGAACAGCTGTTCCACCTTTATGGCATAGTCTTCCGCAACTCTTGCCTTTTCCAGCATATTCTCCAACCGTAGAAGATCGCCGTCGTAGGCCTCCTGTATTGCAAGCAAGCACTCCGTGTCCGCTGCCGTCACCAGCTTTTTATCCCCACGCACTCGTTTTTGATGAAAGAGAAAAAAGGTGTCGTAGAGACTCATACCACCGTTTTTCCATTCCGACACAACCAAAATGACCGCCAGGGCGGCAGGCAAAAGCGCCAGACCAGGGTGCACGATGGCCACAACTCCCATAGCAACCAAGGTCATCAAGACAATTCCACCTAAGTACACACACACCTGTCTTCTGCCACGTGCATGTGCCCGGGAAAATTCTGATTGCCACCGTTTGCAGCCACAATTGCGGCAGGGAAGGTCCAAAAAGCTAAGACATCCACAGGAGCATCGGCGCAGCTGCTGACGCAGTGGCAAACGGCCTGGATTATGTGTTATATCCAGCGGCTGATGCGGTCTGATTACCTGCGCCATTTCTCTTTCTCCTTTGATTGCGAGGAATTCTTTATAAATTCCTTGTGATACTTCTTTGGCTTAAACCATTTTTGATCCTGGTGTAGCTTGGTCAACTGGCCCATCAGTTGCTGTTGCAGGTGCGCTTCCGCTTTGCTGCCCAAGTCCTCCTGCTTTCTCATCTTTTTACAAAATCCCATGAGCCATAGGATGACAGACTGCTTCTCCTTAGTCACACCCGCCTCCAGCTGCTGCCAGATCCCGTCGTCCTCCGCCAGTAGCTCCAGCATGTACACTAAATCCGAGGTTTTCCGCCCTTCTTTTACCATGAATCGTGGGCATTTCTGCGCCCAATTCACCAAATCTTTCACACCCTCAGCGCCTCTCTGGGCCACCCACTGGCGCAGAAACAGCCACCCAGTCTCCTTTTGTGGACATGTATGCAGCAAGAGCATCCCAAAGCCAGTACTCAGCTTGGGCAGATGGCCCGCCAGATACATTTGCGGCAATCTGCGGCGGAACTCCGCCTTTCCCTTCTCATCCAGCTGTGCGCATGCTGCGGTCATGGCTTGAACATCCTGTTGGGGCGCAGTGGTGAAGTTGCCTAAGGCATCCCACAGCAGCAGCAGTTTTTTATCCTCTTCCGCTACCACAGACCGAAGGGCAGTCGCTTGTTGTCTCATCCACACGCCATTCATAAAGGGCACTGGATTTTCTTCCATGGCTTGAAGTGACCCATGATACAGTAACTGCATCACCCTTCTTGCGTCCGGTTGCCCAGCAAGCGCTTGATCCAGTCGGTTCAAACGCTCCAGGGAGTCCTGCTGGTACAAATCCGGGTGGAATCCTTTCTTGCAGTCCCCTATGGCCAGTTTTTCTCCCCGCTCCTTGAGCAGGCCGTTCCAGTTTTCCCGCATGTACTCATCATGCATGTAAGGCTGAAACGCCCTCCAGAGCGTTTCCAGCTCGCCCAAGCTTGCCTGGGGATTGCTCTGACTGTACCGCTTTCTCATATAGGCCAGCAATCCCTGATCGATCTTATGTAACCGCTGCGCTCGATGGTCTGATTTCAACTGGCTCATGCGGTCAATTAATGTGCACATCTCCTCCAGAGTTATCCTATAGCTCTGGGCAGAGACCAACTGGTTGATACACTCGGTCAACGCCTTATACAGCGTCTCCGTGGCCTGCTCAGAAATTTCCGGAAGCGCATACAGGCATTTTTTGCAGGAGTCTGACAGTTGTGTCAGGGAATCACACGGCTCCAGCCAACGTCTGACCCAGGCATCCACCACTGGGCTGCAGGCTTCTGCTCCCTGTTTTCCTGGCCCGCACGGCCCAACCAGCCCATGCTCCACCAGGGATACATAGCGTTCTCCTTGAAAGGCCTGTTTATACTTTTCTAGTAAGCCTTCCGGCCTACCAGTCCCATGGACAATCTCATGTGCCAGCAGCGCCTGGCCTATGCGTAGCGCTTTCTCGGCCACCCTTTCAGGGCCTCTTCCGGCGACTTCCAACAGCGCCAGCATCTCATCCCGGCCCGCATCGTCTTGTTCTCCGATGCGTTCCCGCAAGTCAGCCAATACAGACAGGCCTACTTCCTCTGCCGCCCGCTGTCCGGGCAAGGCCAGCAAAGCCAACTGACACCGACGAACCTCCTCAGGTGTGCACTCCACGCAGTCGTCAATCTGCGGAATGTGGGGGGCCTGCTCCACTTTCCCATTTCCATCCGCCAGATAATGCCAGCATATTGCATCGAACAGATCCCGGTCACAGGCGGATTCCGGCGGGACTTCTGCCATCAGACGGTCAAATAATGCGTACACCTGATCCAGTTTGTCCAGCAACGGCTGAACATCCCCTTGGGTCTGCCACAGCTGATGTACCATGCTGTCCATCCAACGAGCAAACAGGCTGTCGCCCCCTGTCCATTCCATTTTATTGGATGCAGCGACATGGAACAGCTGTCCCTGTGCAAACATAAAATGATTGCCCACCGCCGTCAGCGAACTGCGTCGGATGTATGCCTTTTGCCCGACGATCTGAATGGTGTCCTTAGGCACCAGTGTCAGCTGGTACTGTCGCACTGCGGTGGCATCTGTACACACTGCGTCAAATCCCATTTTCCGACGCAGGGAAAAGGGTAAACACTGGTAAATCCAGCACAACACCTGCTTTTGTAATTGCTCAGCCTGGGGCATCCCGAAATCAAAGGCTATCTGCACCTGCTGCTGACCACAGACGGCATCAAAGCAAGCCCGTAACACAGCGGAAAATCCCTGCTCATTGATTTGCAATTGCTCCATAACCTGAGCCAGCGGCCACAGCTGCAGGGGCTGTCCAGGCAGTTGCTCTACCCCATCCAAAAGGATGCCTTTCCCAGTCTCTCCATCCCCTGGGCTTTCCAGGTTGGGGTCTGTACGCCAGAAATCAGCGCCAAACCATCCTCGGGGTTGGACCAGCGCCGGGCTATCCCAGGGAATCAAAAAGCCGTGGGCTACATGGGTGCCCCGTTGCTCAATGGTCATATAGCAGTTGTGCTGTAACACTGCCGCACCGCCGGAGCGCAGCGTGCTCTTACAGCCCATTGGCACCAGTTGACCGCTGGCATCCTTAACATCTTTGTTGCGGTACTGCCCGCAAAAGAGTAAAAGATCTTCTTTATCTTTTTCCTTCAGCCCGGGAGTGACTGCCATAAATCCAAATCCCAGATTGATTTGTTCTCCGCGACCATTGATAAACTTTTTCTTGGAACGGCTGTAAATATATTGTTCGATCATCGATATGTTTCCTCCGATCTCTCAGTCTATTCATCCTGAAAGCTCATCCGGTGTGCCAGCCAATCGCCAATTCTCTGGGCCGTGGCGGCTTGCCCATCCCATCCTACCAACAAAGGCTTTTTTAAGCAGTTTTGCAACCGGTTAAACAGCTGCGTAGCATGTTGTTTCAACTGCTCCTGGACATCTTCTCCGGCCGCCAGGCCCTCAACCAGCACAGCCGTAGGCAACGTAAGTTGCTGGCCGACATATCCCGCAAACTCCAGAAAGTTACTGAATACATCCTGGGCCGCTCCCGTCTCCACTTGCTGTCTGGACTGCAAATCTACCATTGCAGGCAACTCCAATCTTAGCAGGGCGCAGGCGGCATGGAGTCCGCAGCGTTTGACACAGGCAGCAACATATCCGTCTCTATCTTGCCGCAGGCCCACCGGAACTGCCAAAACAGTCCCCCACCCTCCGTGCAAAAAGCGGGCATACTCCAGCACATTCTCCCGGTTGTCTGTCGGCGATGGCAATGCCTCCCAGCCCCCCTGCAGGAGCAAATTTGCGGCCCAAACCATGTCCATTCCCCGGGTACTCCAGCCCACCAGAAGTGTTCTTTGGACCTCCTCTACGGCACTGTGGCAACTGGGACATACTCGCTGGCCAAACCACACCCCGGTGTTTTCCTGCACCTGTTGCAGCACACCCCCCCTGATTCTCCAATGGGAGGTGGGAAAATCCTTCCAATCCAACAGTATTCGGCTTTCCCCTTTTCGGCACCAGGTCTCATAATTCTCTGGAGAATCAAAAGCCCCCCGATGTACTGCTTGGCGCACGTCACAGCTGGTACAAACACGGTTTGTACCAAACAGCACATCGTTTTTCTGATGAGGTGTAAAACACTGTCCGCACAAATATCCGTCTTCTCCTGGCCGGTCCAGACCTCTCGCCATGGCCGTAAGCCCCCTCTCCTCTTCCCGCTGCTACATTAGGCTTTTCTGCCGGGGGTCATCCCGCCCAAGCTTCTCGCCCACTCCTTGCTCTTGAACGCCACGCCAGGTACTGCACCCACCATCCAGAGCAACCATTCCAGAGGATCCACTACTCGGCAGGCCGGAGCCTTCGCCTCCAGGATACCATCTCTCACTTCCACCCCGGTAGCTGAAACTGCAAACCAGGCGTGCTGCGGGCAGCTTCCGGTATAGTTAAGCACCAAATCGCCCTTTAAAAAGTGTTTTAGTTCGCTGTGGCACTGATACAACTCATCTAAATCCACCTTATCCCGGTCATTGTTCAAATCTAGCTGCATAAACGTCTCCGTACCGGTCAGGCCAGGGAGTGTGCTGGCCTCACATTTTTGGGCGAAATAACGAATGACGTCCGATTTGGAAAGCGTAAACGCCACCGGGCACTGCACCCGGTTTCCAAGACCATACGCCTTGGTGAACTGGCTCACAATATATGCCGGTTCTGCATTCTGCTGCGGATCATTCTTGTCCTTGACCGACAGCAGATTTTCTTCATGATAGCTCTGTATACAGCTTCGGACCGACGACAACATGGTGCTATCCAACATAAATAACCATCCGTCGGTATTCTCGCCATTTTTCTGCATGAGTGTGCTGAAGAAGGCCGTGCGGTTTTCCTCCCAAATTGCCTCACCGGGGAAATCAAAGAGGGTGACCAAAATGTGCTCCTCTCCCCGAATCAGCTCCAAAATAACCGGATGCATATATCCCACTGAGGTGGCATCGCTGAGCTTTTTCTTCATCTCCGCCGTTTCTTCAAACATCCGCTTGGTCTCCATGGCCACATTGAGGTTACTCTCACTTAACAGCTGCAATGCCATTTGACGCTGTGGCAGCAGCACGTTATTCATCAAGCAACTCTTCAGTCTCTGGAGATACACCGTTTTGCCGCTGGAGGTATTCCCGATCATGGAAAAAATATAGTTTGGATATCGGCCGATCACCTCAGGTAATGTATTATGGCAGTGCGGACAAATGCGCTCTTTGCTGATTCCACCGAACTTATCCTTTACACGACAAATTGCCTGTTCCTGCACCATTGCCCGGATTTCCCGGTTGCTCATATCCAGCCACTGATCGCTGTCCCACAGCTGCACTGCACGTACATTTTCCGTGTCGTCCAGTCGCAAAATAAACGGCTTCATCGCATCCGCCACAGGCATATTCATTCCCTGCCAGAACGACGCATACGCTTCGTCTTCCTCCAGGGGATATGCCCGCTGGATGCCACTTTCTTCAACGGTATCTGTATTGGATGCGGAGCGGAACTGCAAGTCCCACACATGAAACTTGGATAAGCAATAGGGGCATACTACCTCATAATTTTTCCCGTCTGGCTCCAGGTGTGCTCTGGTCTTCTGAAGAAAAATTTCCGGCCCCTCATATTTCGGCCCATGCTCTTCCTCATGCTTTCGTTTGACAAAAAATCCCATAGGTTATGTCCTCCCTACCGTATCTCTTCTTGTTGCTCCATATCGGGCAACTGCCGAAACTGAAACAGCTGTGCAAGTCCTGTGTCCTGCTGCAAATCACAGTGTAACTCTAGCCTCCGACCGCCCTGGGGCAACAGCAGGCCGTAGGTATTCATTCCCTCGTCGATCCCGGGCAACACCCCCCGGAAGTTCTCCTTCTCTCCAGAACCCTTGCCCGAAACCGTATAGTAGAACATTCCCTCCGGTGCCTGTACCTTACAGGGGTACTTTAACTGAAGATAATGCTCTACCCTCTGCTCCCGGGATGGGGAAAACAACGTACGCCTGGTCATGAATTTCTTGTTGACAAAGCGCCACTCTACCACATAAGGATTGTCCCGCAACTCATATTCACAGCTATTGTTGCCGTCTGCCACCCGCACCGCGATTGGCTCCAGCGGTGCCTCGCACAGGATCCCGCCCTGGGAGCTGGAGATGGCCTGGTCAAACGTTGCTCGGGAAACTTGTTGGGTCAACAAAACTGCACCATCTAAAATCCGCAGCAGGGTAATAGAAGCGGTATGAAATTCTGTTGTCCATGCCCAGCTAATCCGCACGCCGTCCTTGACTCTCCGGCAAAATAAATTGGATACCGCCACTGGTCATACCCCCCAATCGTCGTTTCTGTTCAATTCATCCCGGGTAATATCCTGGGGATTCTGTAATTCACTGTGGGTCAAATTCTTTTGGCTGTCCACCATGCGCTGAAATGCGCCATTTCCGCCGCCAAAATTTCGTTCCTTTAGTCCGGTCTGGTAAACACCACTGTTGCGATAAATATAGAACACCGTTACAATCCCATACAAAATCCAGCAAACAGCCCGTACAGGCATCTGGGGCAAGAACCAATACATGCCAAGCTCCATCAGCAGCCCGGACAGTAGCCCTGCCACTGCCGACACCACAAATTGGCGCTCGATTCCCCGCTGGGAAAACAGAATTACCACAGCCGCAGCTACGAGCATAGCCGGCAACAGCAGAAACACCACTCGTAAGACCATATATAGTACATTATCCCGCTGGGGACCGGGCCGTGGAGCAAACAAGCAGCGGTAGCTTACCGCTCGATTCACCTGTTGGAAGGCTGTCACCAGCCCATCTGCTTCTTCTACCTGAAAATACTGACCGCCAGTGGCCTGGGCCAACTGTTGCAGCAACTCTTCACTGGCTCCGGGCCCCAACGCCACGGTGCTAATGGCCACACCTTCCTTCAGGTACTGGTGAGCAACCCCACTCACATTCACGAAACTGCCTCCGTCTGACAACAGTACCACTACAGGATGACGCCCTGACAGAGCGCTTTGACGGTACATGTCCAGCGCCTGTTCCAGTGCCGTCTGAATATCGGTTCCCCCGGTGGACTGATGGTGTTGGATATTCTCCTCCAGCCTCTCCTTATGGCCCGGAGTCAGGTAATCTATCTGGATGGGAGCAGCATCTGGCTGCTCAGTAAATCGAATCAATCCAACCCGTTTGTCCTGCCCCATGCTGTCCAGCAGATTCTCCATTGCGCTGTAGCGCAGGTTGTTGGGGTCGCTACTGGACATACTGCCCGAATCGTCCACCACAAAAATATAGTCGTTGAACTCGGCCACAGTATACGCACTGTCCATTTCGTAGATAAACTCACACACACACATCAATAAAAACGTTACCACTGCCGCTGCCAGGGCTATACCGACATGCTTCATTGAGACCTGTCTGTCCACAGTCAAACAGGGGTTGATCAGTTCGCAGATTACACAGGCCATAAGAATCAGGCCAACCAGGATGCCACAAATGCCACCCACCAGCAAAATATTACTGCCGGAGCTATCATAGAGCCTGTCATACAGCACTAGCCCTACAACCGTGCCGACCAGCGCACCAATCAACGCACTGACCAGCATACGCCAGTGAAACACGCGAGTTCCGTCCCTGGAGTCCTTGTTTGCTCCGTCTACACTGCTCCATCCCGTGTCCATTTCGGCGATGGCGCTTCCCCACGTGTCAATTCCGTTCTTCCAATCCCCATCTACATGAGAAAAATCTGTATTCCACTGGTCGCTCATATCTTACTCCCCCTTCTCTCTATGCCAACGCTCACTCCTGGGCCGAGTGCAGCAAAAAGGATCTTCCTGCCGTCCCATCGGTATATTCGCCAGAACTCAGTGCAGCAAAGCGAAGCGTTCGCCCTGCAGAAATGCCATCTTGAATGTCCCGGTTCTGGGTCTGTAAGCCGAAGCCAATGGTGAGTCGACAACATAGCGGTGCCTCACCAGTGCAAGCAACCTTCTGCCCATTGAGGTCCACACGGTCGGCCAAGGTTTCTAAGAAATCCCTAACCCAAGCCTGCGGATTCGCCCCGGATTTTTCCACACATTGACGCAGAAGCCCTGCGTCCGGTGTTTGCCCCAGCCATTGTACGGGCAGCGGCCGTCCTTCGTTGAAGCTGTCCCGCAGCTGGTACCACACCTGTTGCAACTCCCGGCCAAAATCCCTGATCATTACCTGTTGATGCTGTAAATCTTCCATCCGTTTCCGGCAAGCCTGTGCACACAGACGTGCAACATCCCTCTGCAGTTTCTTGCCATCATTTCTCCCCTGTATGGAGTATTTGTTTTGAACAATATACTGACGCAGCTGTCTGGCCGCTGTATCCATACTGGATGCGTTTCGGAATGTGAGCCCATCGCACTGTAACGCAGGCAGTGACTGTTCTCCCGCTTCCAGCTCATTGGCCCAGTTATCCAGCTGATGACTCAACTGCTCCAGGAGCACAATAGAGGGGATTTCCTGAAGCATTTTGTCCAACTCAGCTGGCAGCGCAGAAAAATTTAGGTGCTCCAGCCATTGGGCATACAGCTGCTCCATTCCCTTACCAAACACTCTTTCTTCCACTTGATCAATGGTGTATTGACGCAACCCGGCCTGATGGAACGGGCGATACACACAGCAGAAGTCAAAAATATTCTCCAACCCCTGCATCTGCTGTTCCGCAAACTTTTGGATTGCCTGCTGCAACGTGGCAAGATCCACCGTTCCCGGTCCCTCCAGCTCATCCTCTGCCTGCATATATAGCTGGCTGGCCGCCGCCGCCAGCCAGTATTCCGGTCCGGCGTGCGTCTCCTGTACCCCCACCGTCTGCAGAAAACTTCCGTTCATCCATTCCGATGTCTCGATCAAATCTCCCACCAGCTGTATCCGTTCGCCATGGAGGTCATACCGCTGGTAGTATTCGTTCCACTCATCCAGCAACATCACATACTGCACCAACCGGTTGGTTGTATAGGTAGTAAACGCTCCATCCCGCTGCTGTAGCAAAACCGGTTGCTCATAAGCCCCGTTGCTCATCTGAAGCATTTGCTCCAAAAAGGCGTTGGTATTCTCCTTTTCCGCTCCGGTTGAAATGTGATCCGGTAGTAACAAGTAGATGCGGCTGTCACACACTATGGCACCATATCCCGCTAGATGGCCCTGGACAACTGCAATCAAATCCTGCACCAAAACGGACAACGGACTTTGAGGCTGCAGAACCACATGAATATTTGCTCGGTTCATCCGCAAGCCTGGCGTGTGGCTGGTCTTCTCCACTACCTCTGCAACAATCTGGTTGAATTTATGCAGCAGCTCTGGTGCTTGGCGCAGCGATGTCGGCTCCACATTCCCCTTCAACTGACTAAAGGTCATCTGTTGCACTGGCGCTGTACCCACATAGGGTGTACTGGAGCAGTAAATCACCTGTAAAGCGCTTAGGCTGCTGGACCAGCGACTTGCCACCTGCTGATACAGTGCATCCAGCCAGCTGGCCATCTCGTCACCCACTACCAGCAATATCTGCGGATATGGTACCGATTTGTGTACGTTGCCCAGGCGCCGTCTATGCTGCTTCTCCCGGGCAATCTCAATCAAATCATCGTATAACAATTTGTTTTCCCCCCGCTGTCCCTGCCCAGGCCATGCACCGGGCCGACCAATTATATTATCCATAAACCCCGTAGGGCCGGCACCCCAATGGGATACCGGCCCGGCGTAGGTCATTGACGCTCCATTAGAAGCCAATCGACTTAGAACTCGTCTTCACCATCGTCCTCGCCCGCTAAGCGCTCCAGCTCACGCTGTTCTTTCTTCAGGTAGGCTACCATCTTCTCATAGAAATTCACAGTGTCCTGGGTTACTCCCTCGTCAGCAACCCCTTCCAGCAAGTCATCACGCAAGAAGCTGTATCGCTTGCTTACTGCCTTCAGAAGAGAATTTGTCTTACCCAGTTTGGTGGCATTCTCCATTCTCTGGTACTGTCTGTGGGCACGTTCCAGGCGCTCCGTTGCCAAGAGCCGCTTATTCTCTTCCCCGCTCTCCAACATGGAACTCAGGCAATCGGCCAACGCAGCTTCTCGCCACCCTTGGCTGTGAACCACTTTCATCAGCACACGTACCCGCTCGTCGCTGCCATATACGTACACTTGCTCGCCCTTATCGTTTTTCTCCAGTCGAACCTCGCCGCTGATCAACAGTTCCACCACCTGGCGGGCCTGCTGCACCACGCCGGCAGCCTGGCGATACCACCCGGCCACCTCATCACGCTTGCTCTGGAGTTTGGTGTATTTCCCCACCTCTCTCTGGGCTCGCCGTAAGTTATTATATTGACCAATAAAGCACTCCTGGGCAGTCTCTTCCCGCCTATCCGTCTCTCCCGGACCCGGCACCGCACACAGCGCCACACGATAACAAACGTCCCGCACTTCGTCGGTAATTTCGATATCAGGCAGGCCCTTCTCCAGCCATTCGTCCAACTGAGCAAGTGCCTGTTCCAGCTTTTCTGCTGACCATTTCAGGCCCTCCCGCATCGTGTGTTCGCTGAACCGCTCATCCAGGTCAGGCAGCTTGGCCACATGCAGTACATACTCAGTCTGAGCCGTCTCTTCTTGCGTTCGAATGACATGATACTTACGGCACTCTTGGAACAAAAGCCGATTTGCCTCTTCGCCGTTCTTGATTCCAGCGGGGTAGGCTCCCACCGCCTTGGGACGGCTACGGTAAGGAATGGGGGTCGGGAGTTCTTTCCAGTTTTCCTTTGCCCCCATATACAGGTGCAGTCCGTGGTCTCCCAAGCTGCCCAGATAGACCGTCTCGTAGGCCGTCAGCGGCTTATAGGCAGACAGCGGCACCGCACTCATAACGCTCTGAGCAAAAATCCGACTTTTGATACTGGTGGCCTGGACGGTAAGTCGATTGGCCAGATCTGGATGAGCCATCTTATAGTTCTGGAATGCTGCCAGAATGTTGGGGCAATCCTCAGGCACACTGAGCAACCACAGATAGTCTCCCTTATCGGCGGTATCCGAAAGGCTGAACAGCGGTTTGGAGTTTTCCGTCATCTCAGGGGCAAGGGTCGTCTGCACCGACTGGTCCAGATTCGCCCCCTGCAGCGCTGCAGTGACATAGGCCTCCAGAGAACGATTGGCAATCTGGCTGAGATTATTGTCCAGATACTGGCGGATAAAGCTGCGCACATCCACTTGGCCATCGGCCCACTCATAGGCGCTCTGAATCAGGGCGCTGGCAAACTTTTGGATGGTGGATTGCGCATCGCCGTTTCCATCAAAAGCCTGTCGGATTACGCCACTGATATCGGGAATACGCAGAGGCTTCCAGGTAAACACCTTGTTGCCGCTATCGTCCTGGTTCAACTCGGTCTTGGTGAGAATATCCGCATTTTTCTTGCAGACATCCCGCATGGCGTTTAGCACCTGGACCACCATCTCGAATAACTTGGAATTCTTTTCCGACACGATCTCCTGGCACTTGGTATAAATCTTTTGCATCTGTACCAAAGCAGCATATTCCGCACAGGTATCCGCATACTGATTCACGGCCCGAATATATCGCTCCGTCTTACCCTGTCGGTCCCCAAGCAGGGCACCCGCATCGGCAGCCGCAGATGCCTTCCCCTTTACCTCCTGCATCAGCTTCTGCTGTGCCACGGGACTCTGCCCTATGCGCCCAGTGGCGATATTGTAGTCCTTCATCATTCTCTGCATCAAACCCTGACACTGGGCAGATGCCGCAACAATCAGCCGATTTACCCACACCGGTCCCTTGGTTCCGTCTACAAACCAACTTCTCGCCAGCTGCTCAAACTTGGCCTCAAAATTTCGTAGCATAGTATCGGCCTGCTCTTCTGCCGAACGGGCTACCCCATCCAGATAGCGCTCACACAGTCTGGAGAGATTGTACTGGGCATTCTTTCCAAAAAGTTCCTCCCAGCCGCATCCGGCAGGAGCCAGATTGGCAGGATTTCCCCGCAGAGCTGCCAGCAGACTACCCGGCTCAAGCCCCAGCTGCACATAGGCCTTGTTTACCTCCTCCTGTGAGGGGATACGGTCAAACATGCTATCCATCTTTTCGAACAGAAGGCTGGTTACATATAGCAGAATATCATCCATGGGCAACTCATAGCTGCTAGCGCCCAGCGCCAGATACGGGCTATATCGTTCCGGGTATTTGCGCACATGCATATCTACGCTGCGCCTGATGTTAACATAGTGGCTGCGCATGGCAAATCCGTTGGTGCCAGCGGCGGCTTGCTCCTGTGCCACAAAGCTCAATACGCTCTGCGCCACGGCCCACATACCGTGACGGTATGGGTCTTTAAGTACCACAGTGTCCCCAGTACCGCTGCCACTGATGAGATGCACATACTGGAACGGCGCCAGATCGGTGTCTACTACAAAATTATCACTGTAGCGCTGCACAAACTTTCCCTTTTCCTGATGCATGTTCATCAGATAATCCAGTTCTTTCAGCGCTGCATAGCCATTCTTCTGAATGAATTTTCTGGTATCCTCCGTTACATCCCTGGCAAGGTTCACATCAGGCATAAAGATATAGCCATACATGGTCACCCGATTGGGCAGAATCTCCGTGGCCACTTGACGAATAATATAGGCCAAATCAATAAAGGTGCCACTTCCGGTGCCGCCACCAATGCCGGTCATCAGGTAGATGTTCAGGGCCTCCACTGGTTTTCCTGCTACCATGGTGCGAATAGCGCTTCCAATGGCATCCCGAATTCGGTCAATATTCAAAAACATGAGCAGGCGGCCACACTGGCGGATGCCGCCAGCACCATCCGTACCAGTAATGGGATCGATATTAAAATCCAGCCAGGATCGAATGTAGTCCGGCACATTATCCCGGAATTTATCACTGAGGAAAGCCGCCATATCCGGCGCCTTCATCTGGACAAATTCTCCCCTTGATGCATCCAGCATCACACCACCGGTACGGGCACTGGAGTGCACCTCCTCTACGCTTCGCTTATCGGTATCAAACGCCCGATATGCCACGTTAGGGGTGGGCTTGCTCTTGTTGTTTGCATCCTCGCAGCAAGTCATATTAATCAAGCCCTTGGTCTCCAACAGAGCATCGATACCCGTACCGCCTGTTGCAATGACCAGACTGTAAATCCCCTCCTGGGCCGGCACCTTGCCGCTGTTCATCCGAATCGTCCCGGGATGCTGGACATCAAATTCACTAATGGACTGTTGCACATTGTTTGACAAAGCCATATCCTCAACTCCTCCTTCACAAAATCTCTCTATTTCCCCGTCCACAGACGCCCTATTATTTCTTGTTCTCTCTTCCATATTTGTGGCATCTGCCGGATTTATATAAGCCTTTTTATTATACTTCTATTTTTTTCACAAGTCTATATGTATATTGGTGATTGTACCTATTTTTGTAAACGCATTCCATCTGTGCCTAGTGGCCTCCAAGAATAGGGGGTAATTTACCACAACAGATCCACTCTCATGGGCTGCAATGACCTTTCATTAGCGAAAAAGCATCCAAATCTTTACACCCGCTATCACCACCAGTACTACGGCAAGGACTGCAACAGCCAGGAGAAAGAGACTGAAATACCGGTAACGGTTCCCTCTCCGCTTCCTTTTCCGGTTTTCCTGGGGGTCTTCCTGCCAGGTGCCCTGGGGTGGGGCTTGTCGCTTCCCCTCCCGCTTCCTTTGCCCGTTTTCTTGCCGCTTTCCCTTCTTCGAGCATCTGGCAGCATTACTTTTATGTACATACTCCTCGCCCCAACCCCAGTTTTCCGTGGAGCCGTCCGTCAACATTTTTTTCGTCTTTCTGTTGGGTGCTGCCATTGATAGGCCCTTCTTCCGTCGCAGTTCCTGTGCTACTCCCTGCGCTCCACCCATATCATCGATTTTCTGGCATGCCTCTTTCTCACTCAAATCAGCCAGCATCTCTTGGTACTGCAGGATCTTCTCTTCCCGCTCTTGAGGATTTGGCCAATCGGCCAGTAAGTCGTCCAACTGACGAATAAACTCCCTCCTGTTCAAAATCCCACCTCCTATTTTTCATCTCCTGTTCTTGCTTGGCCTTGGCAATATCCATATGCCTCTCTGCAAAGAGCCCTAATCCCTGGAATTCTTTATCAGCATTATAGCACTCGTCATTTGCTTTCGCCACATGTTTACATCATCTTACATAAATTTTATTTTTATCCGTTTCTTCGTGCCTCTTGTGTCTTTGTCCCGGCAGGGCCACTGCAAACAACACTTGGAGGCCCCACTCTGACGTCAACAACCAGATTGCGGTTTATTGGGCTGCATAAGAAACCAGCTCAGCACATGTTGCACCAAGGTCCATCTGCCTTCTTCAGTTTTTGCGATCACAGCCAAAAATCAGGAACACCTCTCTCTAATCCGTTGCATCTGTTTCACCATATTACGTATAAAAACATTATTCCTTCTGTTTTTATCAAATAAAATTTTAAGATTTACAAAAATGTTGTGTTGATATCCAGCAATTTACATGATATGATGAAATTAGCAGAATCCAAACATTTACACAAAAACTCATATGCAATTTTAGCTGCACAGCAAAGAAACGGAAAGGAGCGTATTTATGAAAAAAGCAGCGCTACTTCTGACAATCCTCTGCCTGGTACTTTTCACTACCGGGTGCACGTCCAGTTCGGGCAGAAACCAGGAGGACTCCACAGGCACCCTCTATTCCACCCAAAATATAGAGAAAGATGATAACAACGCCCCTTCCACCCGGACTCCTGAACCGGACATCTGCTCTGTGTGTAACGACGAGGGATATCTGGACTGCGAGGTGTGTGGACACAGAGGATTTACCCAATGCGATCTGTGCTCTGGAGAAGGACAGAGAACCTGCCCCACCTGTAACGGTAACAAATACCGAGTCTGCGGGGCCTGTAATGGTGAAGGAGGAAGAACCTGCATCTCCTGTAACGGCACTGGTATTTTCGGAGATGAATACACCTTAATTCACGGGAAATGTATGATGTGCAGCGGCACCGGTATTTCCAGCTGCGCCTATTGCAGCGGAACCGGTAAAGATGCCTGCATATGCAGTGGCACTGGCGTTATCCAGTGCAAAGACTGCCACGGAGACGGCGGTTTTCTGTGTGCAGCCTGTCAAGGAGAGGGGCGGATTTTGTGTTCTCATTGCCAGGAGAAAACAGAACAGCCCTCCAATCAGGCATCTGGCGGCGGAAACGGGTGGTATGACAATGGCATTTATGATAGCCCTGTCTCCACCCCCTCGTGGTCACATAATTCCGCTTCCCAATGCTGGATATGTCATGGAGATGGTGTATGTAATTCTTGTGAAGGAAGTGGACGATCTGAGTTCTATCCAGACTGGGCAGGAAATAGCTGTAGAACGTGCGATGGTTCGGGAAGATGTGCAGCATGTGGAGGAACTGGCTATATTTCTTAAGGGAATATCCATCATATACAGCAAGAACGATTTTTAGTATTCATCGTCAAATCTAGCTCCGTTTTGTCGCAGAGGCGCTGTTGTGGGAGAATTACCTCAGAAACATGTAGACTCACCAAGAAGCTAACAGAATCGGATAGACTCTCCACTGTACCGGCTGGAGCAAGAATTTCAACGCATGGGCCTGAAGTTGACCCGGCAGACCATGTCCAACTGGTTGCTCCATGCCGCTGAGGACTGGTTGAACCCCATTTACAATGTGCTGCACCAACAGCTGTGCCAACATCAGGTGCTTCATGGGGATGAGACTACGCTGCAGGTGCTGCGGGAAAAGGACAAAGCCGCTACCAGCAAGTCCTATATGTGGCTATACCGCACCAGTGGAGACGCAGAGCATCCCATCGTGTTGTTGAGTATCAGCCCAATCGCAAAGCAGAACATGTAGAGAGGTTCCTGAAAGGGTTCTCTGGCTTGCTCCATGCGAATGGATACCAGGGCTACCACAAGCTGCCCTCACAAATTCGAGAAGTTGTGCCATATGGAACAGTAGTTTGCAGAGTTGCCAATAGAAGAACGATATGCCAAGCGTCTGTAGCAGGAAGAGCCTGTTCTGGAGACTTTGTTGGTATGGGCAAGTAATTGAAATAGCACAGCATCCAAATCAGCTCTTGGAAAGGCGTTGCATGACTTGATAGCGCAGCGGCCATACCTGATTCGATACTTGGAGGATGGCAGACTGGAACTCTCCAACAATTGCGCCAATCGTAGCATAAAGTATTTTGTGATGGGACGGAAGAATTGGCTGTTCGCCAATATCCCAGCTGGAGCCCAGTCCAGTGCGGTGATTTACAGCCTGATTGAAACAGCTAAGGAAAACAGCTTAGCCCCCTACCGCTACTTGCTTTGGGTACTGAGCCATGCGCCTGGCTTGGCCCAGAGCGAAAGCGAATGGGCTAAAAAACTAACACCTGTCTGCGCCCCCGTAGAATGCAGAATCCCTAAATAAGTTTACCGCCATTGGGAAGACACTGTAGTTTCCCAATGGCGGCTTTTCTATGCGTGGCTAGATTTGACGGTTACCCGAGAACAACAGACTTCATCCTCAAATCCATTTCAAAAATATTCTTATTTACGGCAATATGTATTCTTGGTCTAAGCATCTCAATATCCTGTTCACTTGCATTGTTGTAAGACGCGAGTTTATCAAGTATAGAATATTCCTTTTCTATCCAATCAAATTGAGATGTGTTAGAAAACTCCGGGTCATAATCAAATATTACCAGTTGTCGTTCCGAATTTTCTTTCAACCAAAGGAGGACTTCATTCCACCAATTTTTGTCTGTTGCGCCAAGCGACATTCCATATACACATATAATTGTACTATTTGATATGAGGGTTGAAGTCTCAACATCTTGGTTGGTTCTATGCGCAGCATTTATTTTTGGTTTTACAAAGTACCGTAAAAAGCGCTCATTACTAGCTAATTCTTTATTGGCAATCTGATAAGAATCCCCCACTCCCATAATGGGAACATTTCTTTCGGTACCATGCACGTGTATAATTTTTCCAACAACATCCTTTATAGTTGATTTACCAACCTTCCTTATCTCAACCAATCTATCCGGTATAGTATCAAGGCAGTTTTCTAACGCACATGTGTAATTAAAAGAGATAAAATGAAATTGTCTTTTTTCTACTGCCCTTGCCCTCAAAATTTTTTCTATTGTTTCACTTGAACGATTCTGTAAATTAGTGGTTGTATAAAAACCTTTTAATGCTGACAACATCAGTTCTGCTATTGCTGTCTTGTCTTGAAAAGAGAGTTCCTTTTGCTTTTCCTTCAAATACTTCATGAACTCTGTTTGAAAGTCTCTAAACTGCTGTATAATTTTCCCTATTTCACCTGAGCCAAATAGAGCCGTATACTGTCCCATTTGTAATTCAAAATCTGACCATGTTTGAAAGTCATTTTTGATTTCTTTGGCTAGCCGCTTAATTTCCTGTGGCTTCTTTTCCGATTGAGCAAGGTATACAGGAAAAAAATCTTTGAACCCCGTTTTCATGCCCAGCCCTACATCGAAGCCATTACCAATCATGAAAGTTATATTCACTATTCTCTAATCTCCTCTTGGTTTTTAGTCAAAATATTCTTGCATCAGAGCTTTATTCGTCACCTCCAGCTTTTGCAGGTCTGCCATGATTTCCATAGTAGAGGGATACTCCACCTTTTTATACTTGTTGATGGACGGGTTATAGTCGTTCTGGGTGATTTCCTCCTTGTCCATCAGGAAGGACTGCTCGGTGCGCTCCCGGGCACCCTCTCCGCCGCTTTCCGCAGCATCTTCCTCAGAAGGGGAGGCAAGCTGTGAAACCGGGCGATGATGTTGGGAATTTCGTTTTCCTACACCGGGCTGCGCTTGTCGTCCAGGGAATAGCCGTCCGCCTTCATATCGTAAAACCACACTTGGTCGGTGCCCCCGCTCCGGTCTTGGTGAACACTAGCACCGCCGTGGACACTCCGGCATATGGCTTGAACACCACACGGGGCATGAAAATCACGCCTGAAGCTGGTGGTTCTCCACCAACTCCTTGTGGATGGCCTTATGGCCTTGGGAGTCCCGAACAGCGCCCCATCGGGGATGATACAGGCGCACCGTCCCCCCTTCTTCAACATGTGCAGGAAGAGGGTCATGAAGATCAGCTCGGTCTTTATAGTGTTGATTCGTCGTTGATGCTCTCGGCATCAACGGTCCCCTTGAAGGGGAGGAGATTGGTCAGACAGAGTGTGTACCGCTCGCTGATTTGTTTTTTCTTGGCCCCGCTGTCCTGATAGAAGATATCCGGATGACTGATTGAGTAGAGTATTAGGTTCATGACGGAAATACACAGCATGGTGTGGTCGGTATCAAAGCCCGTGAAACAGTTCCTGGCAAAGTGGGCCCACTTTGCCTCGGTCATGGTGTCCTCATAGTGCTCTCAGATGTAATGGGCCACCAAGACCAGGAAGCCAGCAGTACCACAGACTGGGTCGCAGATGGTATCGTCGTGGGTTGGCTGCAGCAGTTCCCCCCTCGTGCCTCAGTTGTGTTTGGGAGTGCGAAATTAGCCGTTGGCCCCGGCGGTGCTGACCTTACTGGGCATATACTCGTACAGGTCCCCTGCATGTCCCGCTCCGTAATGTCGTTCCCATAGAGTTCATCCAATCCGGTGATGATCTTTTGCAGCACCTGGGGGCGGAAATGAGAAAAATGTCGCTGTCCATATAGGTGGCAAAAGCAGTGTCCTCCTGCCCCTCTGTCCCGCTCTAGGCGTTCACCTCCACCATGGTGCCTTCCGCCTGAAAGTCAGGGAGTTTTTACTGCGCATGTTCTTAAGGGCGGGAAAGACCCGCTAGGCAATGATATCGAACACGTCCAGGGGCCCGGTTCTCGAATTTACTCCACCGCATGGCCTACCCGCCGGGGACGGGGGCAAATCTTGTGCATCTGCTCCTCGGTGAGGTTCTCCATCTCTTCCTGTCCCAGCTCCTTCTCGTCTAGGGAGTGAATGAACATCAGATAGGCGAACTATTCAATACCAGTGATGAGGCTGCTGATGCCTCCGGCCCAGATATCCGTCCAAATCCTATCTATCTTATTTTAAAGATGCCAGTAATCATAGCATCTTTCTTTTGTGCCAGAGTATATATGTATATTATACTAAATCCCCCCAGTATATTCAATGAGCCGATGGGCTCAAATGGGATCTTGAGGCGCTCCGTCACGGCTCTGCCGCGCCACCTCTCCCAGTTCGCTAAATTCGAACATATGACAACCTATATGCTATATTTTCCCCGGTACTAACTTTTTTGTTTAATGTATTTCTAGGAAACGCCTCACGAAAAGTAACCCTCAGAGTCATCAGAGCATAATACCGTAGCATTTAGGCCTCTGTCAGTGAAGCCCGTTCCACCATCCGCCTGACCCGGCGTAGCTTCCATGCAAGGCTATCCAGACACCGATCCCGCAGCCGCTTGATGGCCTGCTCCTTGGCTTTCTCCACGCCGGATTCCTTCATTCGGTTGCGTATGGCGATTTCCCGCAGATCTGACTTGGGGTAGCCGTACACGCCGAAACACCGTCCCAGAATCTCCTGATCCTTCTTGGCAAGCTGCAGGAACTCTTCCCGCAGGCATTCCATAGTCAACGAACGGATCACGGTTTCTTCTGGTGACCCAGCTAACCAGCCTGGTGTGAGCCGCTCCAAGATGTCTCCGTCCTCTTCCGGGTCTTGCAGGTCATCAACAGAGAAAAAATGGGTAGGGTAAGCAATGTCTCTGGCCGCTGCAGGAAATGAGATGCCCAGCGCCTGGCTGATCTCCTCCACACTCTCCCCTTTTTGATGATAGCGGTTCTGTGCCTTTCGCACCACCCCCATGCTGTCCCAGTCCAAAGATAGTGTCCCCATGCTGCATTCCAAATGCCGCCGCATGGCTCCGTCCAAAAACGGGGTGACATAAGTAGTGAATTGCCCCTTTCCCGCATCATAGTCGCCGGTCCGGACGCACTCCACCAGTGCCAGCCTTCCTACGCTCTCCAGTTCGGAGAGCATTTCTTTTGCGTAATCGCTCAGGCCACCGTGTCTGGTTTGTCGCAGGCAGTGATACTGCCGGGCAATCAGTCGAGCACGATCCTTGAGCAATCCTGTATTCATCAGGCACAGTTTGCTCAAGGCAGCCTCATCTCCTCCGGCTATTTTCACCAACAGTTCCTCGTTGGTCATGCACCGTCACCGTCCTTTGCCTTGCGGGGACGGCCTCGAGGCCTGGCCTGACGGGCTACTCTGCAAATCGGATAGAGATGCTGGGAGAAGATGGAGCGCTCAAAATCTTCATTGGAGATGTCAGGGCTACTCAGTGCGTCAAACAGCCTGTCCCGCACGGCATCCTTGAGCCGCCGCATCTCCTCCTCTGTGATGATGCCTCGCTGATAATCCTTCCGGATTCGGTTGAAGGCAGTGATTTTGGCCTTGATCTTTGGCACATCCCGGGCCAGTTCCTTCTGAATTTCATAGCTGCCATACTGCCGGCAGGTAAAGCGCTCATCCAGCGGACAGCGACCCTCGCAGTAGAGCACATGGGCGCCGCTTCGTACCAGAAAATATTTCTTGCAGACAATGCACCGTCGGATGTTGTATCCGGCGTTCAGGGCTGTCATATAATCTGCCTTCAGCAGCATCTGCAAACTGTCGGTGGTATGCTCCTGGCAGATGGCAAACTTCCCATCCGGCAATTCCCTTGGTACATAACTCACCACACAGTGGTCGTATTTTTGATAAAAGGCGTGTTCCAGGCCCATGGGATTCACGATTAGCTTCTCTACCAGGCGCTTGTCGTTATAAAACTGATAGAGGGCAGCGGCATAATTCTCAGAAGAATTGTGTTCAAGTTTGGAGAGAACGAAGTTGATAAAGTTGTGGACGGTAGGATTAAACGCCGCCACTTCTTCCAGGTAACGCTGGTAGCGGTCCATCTGCTTGCGATAGTACAGCCATTTTTCTCTGCGGCTGCCAGGATAGATGAGAAGTTGTGGGGGAATGCTTTGGTTCTCTTCCTCCTGCACTGCCGCAGCTCCCCCCTGCTCCGGGGTTGTCATGGGGCAGTCCATCTCTTGATCTGGGATGAACGTCAACTGCTCCGTGTACTGCTGAGCCTCGTTGAGAAACTGCTCGTCGTCCCGCAGTAAAACTTGAAACACCTGGTACTTCATCATCTGGCTACGAAGCTCCATCAAACAGCAATTCAGCTCCCACCACACACTTCTGTCCTGTGTGCTCTCATACTGCCGGGCCAAGGACCGGATGTGCTGAAGTTGGTCATGGAGAGAGGCGTACTCCCTGGGACCCAGGTTCAAGATGTCCGTGGTCAGTTCCCCGGCATCAAACAGCGTTCCACCGTATTCGATTGTGCTGCCGTGAATGTAAAATACAATATCTCCATTCATAGGGCTTCACCGCCTCTAAAAATTGTCCCACCTGGAAAATAATTGGTCACACCTTTTTCTCAGTCTAACAAAATCTCCGACACAATACAAGCAGAAGGGCATCAGCACCGCCGCTGATGTCCTCACTTTTTTGTAAAGGAGAATTTGAAATGAAGCAATCCATGTACAAGCACTACGACGAGCTGCCGCTGTTTCTCAACTCAGAGACGGTGGCAAAGGTGCTGGGCGTGTCAGCGTCCAGCGGGTACGAACTCATGCACGAACCAGGCTTCCCCATGCTGCGCATCGGAAATCGCATGGTGGTGCCCAAGGAACAGTTCATCCAATGGGTGGTGGAACACACGGAAGGAGGTGAACACAACTGAATTTGTCTTTGTACCAGCGTGATCCGAAGATCCATCGCTTCCCACTGCCCAACGAAATCTGGAAGTGGGGGCTGAAGCCCTGGGCCTTCGCTGCCTTCACCTATCTCTGCTATCTCTACACCCACGTCAAAGAATTTGTCCCGCCCAGTGCGGACGAAATCGCATCCAAGCTGCACATGAGCAAGGACATGGCCACAGAGCAACTCGTAGAGCTCAAACAACGTGGCCTGCTGGATCAACAGCTGGTTCCAGTGTGCAAAAGTACCGGAAAGAATTTCTTCTCTCTGCCCAATGAATTGTTCTTCCTGAATCTCGGTCACGGAGCCATCACCGTCTACGCCTACCTGCTCTACTGTGAAGATCGACGTACCCATCAGTGTCATCCCAGCTACCGAACCATTGCCTCGGCGGTACATCTCACGGTAGCCACTGTCATGAAACACGTCGCAAAACTGGAGGAGAAACAGCTCATCGCTGTGGAACACACCAGCTACCTGGACAGCCACGGCATGAAGTGGAACGGCAACAATCAGTACACCATCCTCCCCATCCAAATCACATTGGACTGTTACTACCAGCAGCAGATGGACCAGCTGGAGAAACAGCAAAAGTGGCAGCAGGCGCAAAAGTGCCTGGGACGAAATCCAGAGAAAGCCCCGTGTGCCCCGCTGTGAGGGGCTGTGTGGGCGATTGCAGGGCTGGGGAAGGCCCTGCCTCGCCCAGGCAAAGGAGGGGCAAATTTGCCCCCTTTGGGGCGGAAATGGCGGATGCGGGGCCTGGACTAACGAGAAGCAGGAGAAAATCACGACGCTCCTTGAGCGCCGTGCCGGCCACAACTGCCCGCAGTGCAGGCAGTTTCAGGCTTTTCAAAGGGCGTTCCTTTTGGCAAAAAATCTGGGGAGGAACGCTCTATTGGGGACGAGCCTTACAGTCCCAAGGAATTCAAGATAGTTTCAAAGCGAAAGGAGAATATTATGGTCAAAGGAAAACAGAAAACAACCGTCTTTTTCACCCCCTCTGTGAGGAGGAAAAT